>JBAWWO010000007.1 GCA_037146715.1 Alphaproteobacteria bacterium | reverse complement strand
TCCACCGCTTGTGCGGGCCCCCGTCAATTCCTTTGAGTTTCACTCTTGCGAGCATACTTCCCAGGCGGGATACTTAACGCGTTAGCTACAGCACTGCTTCAAACAGCACTTAGTATCCATCGTTTACGGCTGGGACTACAAGGGTATCTAATCCTTTTCGCTCCCCCAGCTATCGTCTCTCAGTGTCAGTCATGGCCCAGTAGAGCGCCTTCGCCACTGGTGTTCTTCCTTATCTCTGTGCATTTCACCGCTCCACAAGGAATTCCCTCTACCCCTACCATACTCTAGCTTTTAAGTTCTCGACTGCCGGTCCAAAGTTGAGCTCTGGGATTTGACAGTCGACTTTAAAAACCACCTACAGACGCTTTACGCCCAATCATTCCGGACAATGCTTGCACCCTCTGTATTACCGCGGCTGCTGGCACAGAGTTAGCCGGTGCTTATTCCTCAAGTACCGTCATTTTTTCTTCCTTGAGAAAAGAAGTTTACGATCCACGGACCTTCTTCCTTCACGCGGTATTGCTCCGTCAGGCTTTCGCCCATTGCGGAAAATTCCTCACTGCTGCCTCCCGTAGGAGTCTGGGCCGTGTCTCAGTCCCAGTGTGGCTGACCATCCTCTCAGACCAGCTATAGATCATAGCCTTGGTAGGCTTTTACCCTACCAACTAGCTAATCTAACGCGGGCTCATCTATTGGCGATAAATCTTTCCCCCGAAGGGCTTATGCGGTATTAGCTTTCGTTTCCAAAAGTTATTCCCCACCAATAGGCAGATTCCCACGCGTTACTCACCCGTGCGCCACTCAGTCATGATAGCAAGCTACCATGCTTCGTTCGACTTGCATGTGTTAGGCGTGCCGCCAGCGTTCGTTCTGAGCCAGGATCAAACTCTCAAGTTTTATCCTGATCAAAGAAACAATTAAATTGTTCTTATAAATCGCTTACTGACGATTGCGTAATTTTTTGAATTGACTTGGTTAAGTAATTCTATTTATACACAATGTCTTGAAAATTTTATTCCAAGTCCACTGTCTATTTTTTTCCTTAATTATATACTGTTTCAAAGAACGGGCCCGCCAGTCAAACCGACGAGCCGATACTGTATATATGCAATTTAAATGGTCCCGTCAAGGGGTTATTCAAAGTATTTTCAAAAAAAGATGAAATAGTTTTGATTTTAAGAAGAACCCTATAGGTATTTCAGGAAAGATTCATAGGTTTTCTGAAAGGATTCAGGCTGCTTTTCGTAAGGACCCGTATGACAAACGCCATAAATGAACTTGCTAAAACAGGTCTGCGGCTCAGCAAACATCTGATCATACAAGATAGCTCCCTCACAAGCCTGGGGTATCTTGTTTTGGAAAATTTGGGACTCAACCCAAAGTCGAAGAGCAGAGAAATTATAAGGTCTTTTTTTAAGTTCTTTGGAAATAACATGCTCTGCGGACGCCCAATCCTGTTTTTTTAGATCATAAGCTGCCACATTTAGACACGCTTCATAAGAGAGCGGATTGTATTTACATACCCATGCACTTTTGGCCCTGTCATTCACATAGACCCTTTCAACAATCATGGTCCAGGTCTGAAAGCTAATCAGCAACACAAGCACCCCCACCAAAAGGGTTTTTAGGGCTACAGGAATAGCGAAACTCTTTGTGTTATAGTAATCAGAGAAGAAATATCCAAACAGCATGGCGCCCAGGGAAAAGGTGAAGGGCAATTCCATGGGAAACTGAAACAACATTTCGATAAGAATCACAAAAGCCAGCAAAAGAAAGAACAAGCTGTCTGTCGTGACCAACAGAAGTTTTCGGCGCACCTTCCAAAGCAACGAGCCCAGCAAAATAACCGCCACTACCACCACATGAAGCCCATCTTCAATCAAAAACCTTAAGTATTCACAATGGGGAGATTTTGCAATAGCCCCCTCACCTAGCATTTTAGTCTTAAAGGAAATTTCATACGGGATTGAGCCAAATTCAAAGCCCCCAACCCCCACACCGAAAAGATTTTTCCATAGCATCAAAAGAGCAGCCTTTAGAAGATCCCAGCGGAAAGATAGCGGTTTCTGAAAGGCCTCTAAAAGAAAAGGGTTTTGAATCGTTTCACCTATCGCACCCATATTGCCTAAAAGAGGAAGAAAAATTCGGCCACACAAAAAACCACCGATCAGAATAGCAGATAAATGAGCCCTGGAAAGCCAAAGGGGCTTTAGAAATAAATATCCCACACAAAGTGCTATGGAAATCATCATAGACTTGCACTGCAGATCTAAAATATAAGCCACAGAAAGGACGGATAAAAGACTTAGTAAAACCCGTGGCACCCTTTCTTTCATTTTTGCAAACCCATAAAGCTGTAACAAAATACTAAATCCCATAAATTGGCTTGTCATGTTTGGATTTCCAAAAACAGAGGAGAATTTTCCCATGGAAGGTCCTAACATTGTATCTGATATCAAGCTTGAAAGGTCCAACAGATCCACTTTGAAAACCCTAAAAATATAGGCTGTAACTGTTATCAAAACAGTTGTTGAAAACACGGGGAGAAAAAGAAAGTTGAAACTTTTAATATGGGAAAAAACCTGAAGGAAAAAACCGGCTAAGATGGCATAGCAAAAACGGTCTAAGGTAAAGTAAGAAACAAAGGGTAGATCATGCAGAAAATAATTTAAAAATAGAAATCCCCCTAAAATCAGAAAAACTTTTTTCTGAAAAGAATCAACTTTGAGATAAAGGGGATTTTTAAAAAAGCTTAAAAGGGCAAAAAAGCTAGCCACATAAAGAACATTCCATTGATCTTTCATGGGGTCAATTCTTAGAAAGAATGTCCCCCATATGGGCAAAGCAAAAAACAAAAAGAAAATAACAAAAAAGGAACCCCCGTCTAACAAGGGTTCCTTATAAGTTGATTTAGAGTACATACGGGTTGAGATCTAAAAATTAGTTTATAAATCATCTCCCTCTTCTTTAGTAAGGCGACGGGAATAACTAGCTTTAGCAGCAAGCTTAGCTTGTCGAGCAGCAGCGATAACCTCCCCCGAACGGATAGCAAAACTTTGTGTGCCCTTATCTATTCTAGCTTGCCGATCCACGAGCGCTTCCAATCCAGCTTCATCCAGAGCTCCTCCGTCAAAAATCAAGGACTGGCGGTCTCTGCCTGGATAGCTAGCATAAACAACCGTTTTGCCAGAAGTAGGTTGATCAACTCTGACAGCAGTATCGGCATATCCAACAAGCCTACCGGGATAGCTATGTAATCTACTTGCATAACTATGGTGCGAAAGTTCAATAACACCAACAATTCCATTCATCAGGCTGGCAAGTCGACGAGGGTAAGAAGCTGGAACTACAGGACAGTCGAGGCGTTCACCATCATACAAACAGGCAACTCCTTTACTAGCACATTTAGAAGATAGCGCCAATAAAGCAGAAACTTTGGGCTTCTCAAGATCAACCGCTATAGCCATTTTGGGATGAGTTTCTATCATTTTAGACAGATCTCCTACAGAAACAGCAACATTTTGACAATCCAAATTCCTCAAACTTCTCATTCCCATAATAAATTGAGGAAGCTTGACCTGTACTATTTCAGGTGACTTATACCCATACGCACCAGTCCACCTGAAATCGTGATTACTTATTACCAGATCCACAACAGCGCCAAATTTCCTCTTAAGGTCATCTGAAAGACCACCTTCGCCCTCACTTCTTTCCATAAGAGCATTCATGTGTGTCAAGATTTCTGACAACTGATCCCTATGAAAAGCAATGAGAGAAATTCTAGAAAAATTAGAGCCGTCCCGCGGAAGGTTCCGAAGAATAACTGTTTTTAACTCAGCTAGTTTTCTTTGCCCGATGCCGTCTGAATCATCCTGCTCAAAAATTCGAGAAAAATCCACCGGAAGATGTATCATAGGCTCTACTGGACTCGGCGCCCTAGAAGCCGCAAAAGCCTGCTGCCCTAAAAGAAACGCCAAAACAAAATATGTGAATACTAGAAATACTTTTTTCATTTTTTACCATCCTGTTATTTTTCAATCATTTTTATCATATCACCCCCCCCCCACCTGAAAACAAGTTTTTTATGGGACTTATTTTTCGCTAACCGTACAACTCTTACACGCCCCAGGAATCTTAACCGTATTATCATATTTGATCACAGTTTGGGTGGGGTAGGTTCGGGGATAGGTTGAATCCTCAGGCGCCCTTAGCCCTCCCTTTTTGCCACAAGCGGCCAGCAACACAACGCACAATAAAAAGCATATCTTCATAAACGTTACCTTAATAAATTTTCCAGTAAAACACTAGCCCAAATGATCAGGGCTATCCATTTGTTCTGCTGAAAGGCCCTAAGACATTGTTTGGGGGCTTTCAAATTCAGTCGCACGACCAAAATCAGACTTAATATAAGGGCCGCACTAATGCCCATTCCGTAAATCCAGGAAAAACCCTGTAAATATTGAATGGTGTAAAGTCCCCCGAAAAAAACACTATAAAACCCGGCAATGGCCCCTTTTCCGCGGCCACCAAAATACAAAGCTGTAGAACCAACCCCAACCTTTTGGTCGTCTTCAATATCCTGATAAGCATAAATGGTGTCATAGGCCAAGGTCCAAAAGAAACAAGATCCATATAGAACCAGGGGCACAAGTCCCAGCGCTCCCCTAATAGAGGCCCAGCCCATCAGGGCACCCCAGGTAAAAGTAAGTCCTAAAACCGCCTGGGGCCAAAAGGTCACATATTTCATCAGGGGGTACACCCCCACCAGAATCAAAGAAAACAAGCCCAACCAAATCGTAAATGGGTTAAATTGGAACAGAATCCCTGCCCCACCAAGGGCTAAGACCACCGCAAAAACAAAGGCCTGTTGACTAGAAACCGCCCCATTAGCCAAAGGTCGCCCACAAGTACGCACCACCCGCCTATCAAGGTCCCTATCCAAAAAGTCATTCCAGATACATCCAACGCCGCGCATCAGAATCGTTCCTAACAAAAAAAGCAGAATCTTGCCCCCATGAAACTCACAGTCCGCCAAAGATACACTCCACACACAGGGCGCAAATAAAAGCCACATCCCCGCCGGCCGATCCAATCTCATCAGCTGGGCATAGGGCACCCAAACCCCTGGCAAATGGGTGATCCATGATTTTTTAGGCATATCTGTTGTCATTGACGGGTAATTCTCTATAATGGGCCCATGAGTAGTTTTATTCCCCGATTATATGTAAAAACACCCCTGAAGCAAGGGGAGATCCTATTTTTATCTGACACCCAAACCCATTATTTGGTGAATGTGTTGCGCTCAGCCCCTGAAGAAACCGTTAAGGTTTTCAATGGTAAGGATGGAGAGTGGTCCGCCACGCTGAAACAAGAATCTAAAAAGAAGTTTTTTCTGGTCTGTCAGGAAATGGTCAAACCCCAAACCAAAAACCTTGATATCTGGTTAGCCTTTTGCCCCCTTAAGAAAAACCCCCTGAATATTTTGATTGAAAAGGGGACCGAGCTAGGCACCACCAAATTTATTCCCGTGAAAACCGACTATACAGATTTTAAAAGTTATAGCCTGGGCAAAATCCATCTGCACGCCATTGAGGCCGCCGAACAATCGGAACAGCTTCAGGTGCCAGAGTTCGCGCCCTTTGTCAGCTTGAAAGACCTGTTGCATAAGTGGCCCCAAGAACGGGTTTTGTATGCTTGTTTAGAACGATCAGATGAATCCCCTACTCTTTTGAAGGCTCTTGATACCACGAAAAAGTCAGCTATTTTAATAGGGCCTGAGGGAGGCTTTAGTGACGCAGAAAAAACCCTGCTTAGGAACCATCCCCAAACAAAAATTGTGACCTTAGGGGCGTCTATTCTGCGGGCCGAGACAGCTGCCATTGTAAGCCTGGGCTGCTTTGTACAGAAGTCATTAGACTAAATGACCTCCCTTAAAAAAACCATTGAGCAGAAAATTGTAGATTCTTTGGATCCCATTTTTCTTGAAATCATAGACCAATCTGATTTGCATAAAGGCCATCTGGAAAACACGGGGCACACAGAAACTCATTTTAAGGTTACTATTGTGTCTAAAGCCTTCGACGGGCTTACTCATCTAGAACGCCATCGCCTAATCCACAATCTGTTGAAAGAAGAAATTCCCCGCATCCATGCGTTGAGTTTGTGTTTGAGGGAAGCGGAGAAGTAGATTGTTTCCTACTTTTAGCGCATGTAAATTCATGCCATATAAACCTGAGAAGAGTGCGCTTGATTTTTTAATAAAAGACATTATATTATCTAATAATAGTTATTTTTGTATATAAGGGATATTATAATGTCTTTATTTATGGGAACGCCTGATGAAGTGGGTAACCAAATTAGATGCCGGGCGCAAGCCAAAAGATTAATTCTTAATCTTACTCAGAAAAGTCTATCCGATCGATCTGGAGTAAGCTTTGGCGTGATCAAAAGATTTGAACGAACAGGAAAAATTTCCTTTGAATCTCTCTTAAAACTCGCTGTCGTCCTAAATTCTTTGGAAAAGTTCAAGGAATTGTTTGGAGAGCCGTCACCAACAGAAGAGGTTTCTCTAGATAGACTCTTAAAAGATAAATCTCGGAAACGGGGGCGCCAATGACAGGTCTCAACATATCTGTGCTCCATGTTTATTTTATGCGTGGAACAGAGAAAATCCTCATGGGAAGACTGGCCCTAAAAGACCGGAAAATATTTTTTGAATATTCTTCTGAATTTCTAAAAACAGGGCTGGAGCTTTCTCCTTTCAAACTTCCATTAAAATCAGGTGTGATTGTCTGTGAAGATCATCTTTTTGATGGATTATTTGGCGTTTTTAACGATAGCTTGCCCGATGGATGGGGGAGGCTTCTTCTAGATCGCAAATTAATGAAAATGAGCCTTAATCCTGGAGATCTCTCCCCATTGGATCGCCTCCAATATGTGGGATCCCATGGCATGGGGGCCTTGGTGTATGAACCAGAGATCGCGGGCATAGGTTTTGCCTCTCATGAAGATTTAGATGAAATCTCTCATGAAGTTCTTCAATTTCAAGAAAACCAAGGAGACCAATTTGTAGAAGATCTTCTAGATATGAATGGCTCCTCTGCTGGGGCTCGTCCTAAGATCTTAAAAACTTTAGAGGGGGAAAATTGGATCATAAAATTTCGCTCTTCTCTTGATCCTCTCGATATGGGGCCTATTGAATATGCCTATCACTTAATGGCCCATGAAGCAGGCCTGGAGGTGCCTTTCGCACAAATATTTCCTTCTAAAAAAGGTCCTGGTTATTTTGGTGTAAAAAGATTCGATCGCACTCAACAGCAATCTCGCCATATGCACACCATGAGTGGACTGCTCCATTCGGACCATCGTATTCCTAATTTAGATTATGAAACAATTCTACGCGCAACCCTTTGGCTTACAAAAGATGTCAGAGAATACGAAAAGCAATTTAGAGTCGCTATTTTTAACGCTTTAAGTCATAACCGAGATGATCACGCTAAAAATTTTTCTTTTTTAATGGACGAAAAGGGGGTGTGGAAGGTCTCTCCCTCTTATGATCTCACTTTTTCTTCAGGTCCAAGTGGTGAGCACTGTACGACCATTATGGGGGAAGGTAAAAATCCCTCCCTTTCTCATTTCCTTAAACTTGCTGAAATCGGGGGGCTTAAGAAGAAAAATGCACTACAGATCATTGATGAAGTGAATCATGCTGTCTCTCAATGGAAAATCCACGCACAAAACGCAGGTGTGCAGCCTGCTTCATTAAAAAGAATTCAAAATTCTCTGAACCAAACTTTGAAAATATAGTTAAAACCCGTCCCTAAGATGGATGGATCCCGCAGTTTCGCGATGCAGTGTACCAAAAGATGGATTTTTACAGGATGGAGAGCTTCTGCCAGACGTTGGTTCTATACCTCCAATAGAACAAACCGAAATTCACCAAGGCATAGATCACACTAACGGCCCAGAACAAATAAGGGTCTGTTTGGTGATGAATGCAAACCCAATAGGTGGGAATGATGGCCGCAAAAATCATGGTGACGAGGTTCGTTTTCATCATGAATTTGGTGTCCCCTGATGCTGTTAAAATACCCCCTAACAGCCAAGTCATGCCGTCAAAAATGAAATAGACCCAGACGGCATAGAAAGAAAGCCGCACATCTTGTAACACCAAATTATACAAAGCCGTATCTTTTGTGACGAAAATTTTCAACAACAGGTGAGGATAAAATAATAAAGGAATCGCGACCAAAATTAAAATGTAGCCGAAAATTTTTAAGCCTGACTTCCAGGCCCGCCCAATCAGATGAAAGTCTTTTCGTCCGATCAAGTTAGAAACAACCGCCACCATAGCTTTTTGAAGCCCCTCAGTCAAAAAACTGAATAGAACAAAAAAATTCTGACACACCGATAAAACTGTCGCGTAGGTGGCGCTTATCAGCGATCCCTTCATAATTAGGAAACTCCAGCCAGAAAACTCAATTGTGTGGCTGGCTGCATGGGGCAACCCAATTTTCAAACAATCCCACAAAAGAATTTTGTTGATTTTGAAATGACCTGTTCCAAGGGTATCGCGATATTCTTTGCGCAGAAAAATACTAAACAAAATAATCACTGTTGAAAGTTGCGCAAGCACAGACCCACAAGCTGCCCCCACTGGACCCCAGGGCTCAATAAATCCAGGCACTCCCAAAACTAGGCAATAGGTTAAGACTCCGTTGATAATGTTAGAGCCAACTGAAGTCAGGGTCAGAATTTTGACTTGTCCTCGCCCCGCATAAAAGCCAGACAAAGCGCCAATCAAGGGCATCAAAAAGGCAAATGGCATCATCAGGCGAAAATAGGGCGCCCCATCCTCAACAAACTGGTCTGGAATATAATGCCAACCCAAAAGACCCATGGGAATATAAATAATCCCCAGCCCCAAGGCCACCCAAATCATTTGCCAAACAGGTTTTCCAATATCACTGTGGCGGTTAGATCCATTAAATTGCCCCACAAAGACCTCAGAAATACTGGTCAGCGCAATTGGGGCAAATTGAAACACGGCAATGAATGATGTAAGGGATGTCATAGCATTCATAGCTTTGATGGAATATTGGGCCACAATCAAACGGGATATAAAGAACATGACAGTCCCTGACATAATCGTCAGCATCAGGGGCAAGGCAAGACTGATGAGCTCTTTAGTGCTAGCAGGACGATAGGAGGTAAATTTTGACTGTGTTTTCATGAAAAATTCATTTTACACAAGGGTAAATGGGTTTTGCTCTTTGGTCAACAATGTTTTTTGAAATCAAACTTTCTATTGCAGATTTTTCTCAATTTTCCTATGCTAGCGCTTAGAGGAAATACATGAAAAATCGTTTTAGAAATCTACTGTTTTTGCTATGCCTATTGATAGGGGTATCAAAGCCACTTTTGGCTAGTAATAATTCAGCCAATCCTTGCCCTCAACTAACGACCTCTCAGCTGTGTCAATCTTTTCATGAAGAAACTGATTTTCAAATCGACCCAAAGGCCAAAAACATTGTCAAAGCCTTTTGTCAAAACAATTCGAATAAAATTCTTAGGGGAACATTCATCAATACCATAATTGAATGCACCTACGAACCCTCCCCTGAATGGCTGAATGATCTAAGGTCAGACTTGCGAAAAGACTTTGCAAAAATTTCTATTGGAACCAAAACTCAAAGTGTACAAGTTCAAACTTGCCCTGTTTTAAATTTTGAGGCTTTTAAACTTTTACTTATTGGAAAATCTTATTTTTCCGAACCTCACGTAGAATGGAAAATGAAAAATAAAACCTTTTTATCTCAACGTTTAGTAAAAGGTCTTCCGAAAAAAGAGAGCTCTCCGCTAAATACTCAGCATTCAAAATATACTTTGTGCTCTTATAATTTAGATGGCCCCCGCATTTCTGTGCGCATCAGAAAATAAAATCGACAAAAATTCCATATTTCGATATATGATAGATTAAATATTTAAGGAGATTAACATGCGTTCTGTTTGGGAAATTAAAGATGGTCCTGATGTCCCAAGGCGTAAAAGCCTTTCAAAACCAGCTCTTGTCCTTAGTTTGGGAATTCTGATTTTGGCAGGGCTCAGCTTTTTATGGTATCACATGAATGCCACAATAGATGAAGTGGATGAAGCCAATATTCCGGTCATCACTAATGACCAAATGCCTATCAAGGTCAAGCCAGAAAACCCAGGAGGATACATTGCACCTCATGGAGATAAATCTATTTATAATCTGATCTCTCAGAAAAATGCACCTGCAAAAAAAACCGTGTTGGTTCAAAACGAAGATGAAGAACTTTTGCCTCAAGTTATAAAAGTTGAACCTGCTGCGGAAGAAGCCATTCAGCCCATGCCTAGTGGTTTGTTTAAGATTCAACTGGCGTCCCTTTCTTCTCGAGAGTCTGCCCAAAAAGAATGGGTTAAACTTCAGAAAAAAAGTGGAGATCTTTTGAAAAATTTGGTAACAGACATCGGGGAAGCGACAGTGAATAATGCCACTGTCTTTCGCATTTATGGTGGGTCTTTTGCCACCAAGCAAGAGGCTGATAGCCTATGTGAGCAGTTAAAAACCAAAGGGCTTTCTTGTTTTTCAAAGAAAGTTTGAAAGAGTTCTTCCTTGCAACAAAATTTGAAAAAAAATATTCCCAATTTACTTTCTCTGTTCCGTTTGATTGTAACCTTTTGGTTGATTCTAAAAATCGTTCAAGGAAATTTTCAGGGGCTTCTTGTGTTATTTGTGGTGGGATGTGCTAGTGATTTTTTGGATGGATATCTGGCCAGAACTTTCAAGTGGGAAACATCTTTAGGGAAAATTCTGGACCCATTAGCCGACAAGATTTTTATGGGGGGTATGTTTGTTGCCCTTACCTTTATAAGCCCCATCTTTCCCCTATGGATGACAGGTCTTGTCATTGGTCGAGATCTGCTGATTATGTCTGGTGTTTTTGTTCTGTGGAAAATGAAACGACTTAAGAAAATAAATCCCTCTTTTGTCAGCAAATTGAATACAAATTTCCAAATGCTTTTGGTTTTTGTGGGGCTGATTTCACTCGAATACAATCTAAGCTCTATCTATGTAAAATTTTTACTGTTTCCCATTGCCTTTACAACCATTCTTTCTTTCATAGATTATGGAAAAATAGGAACAAAGATTTTATTCCATAATGAGCGCCTTTAAGGTTCTTGATTTTTTTTCTACATCACCCATAATGCAGTCTATGAAGCTATTCAGATCTCTCATTTTTTGTTTGTTTCTAGGCCTTGTCACTTTTTGTCAAGCAGCTCAACTTTTAGAGCCTAATCAATCCCCTTCTCCAGCATTGATAGAACTTTTAGAACAAACAAATATAGCGCATCCGAAAACCCTTAAAGAAATTGTAACGGCTATTCAAGACAAGAAGACGGGATGGATAAGAACAGGAGAACGTTGGGATCAACAAAGATCTTACTCTAGCCCAGATCAAATAGCCAAAACTCTTAAGACGCTAAGATTGCAAGATGAGGTGCCTTCTCACAAGAACGCATATAGCCATTTTCTGGTGTTTGGCACAAATTATTTTTCCATCAAAAATCGCCTAGATTATATGATTAGATTGTGGAACGAAGGGGTTCGAGGACACACCATTGTTTTCTTGGGAAGCACAAGGCCTTTAAATGCAGAAGAGTCTGAGGCTATAGGAATCCTTCTTTTTGAG
Source organism: Alphaproteobacteria bacterium (assembly GCA_037146715.1). Lineage (NCBI taxonomy): Bacteria > Pseudomonadati > Pseudomonadota > Alphaproteobacteria > Alphaproteobacteria bacterium. The sequence continues at coordinate 41,695 of JBAWWO010000007.1, read as the reverse complement.
AAAAATCTTCCAATAACAGAACTAGGTGCTATGAAATATGCTTTTGATAGAGCAAAAAAGCCTGCATCGTTAGAAATGATGCCACAAATCTGGGTTAATACTCCCCCACCGCCGGGCAAATCGCGTGCCAATACAGATGACTCTATTAATGCTTGGTTGGAAGACAGAGAAGATGTGTGTGAAAAAATAGGAATTCCTGCCCCTGTCAATCAAGATAGTTCTATCTTGGCCATTTCCAATGCCCCTTACATAGAACGTCAAGGGTTACTTCTAAAAACTATCTTGCGTCCACGTGACATTAAATCTGAAACAGTTGGAGAGAGAGACACAGACGTTATTACAAAAGATAATATTTCTCTCTATTTAGACGAAATAGCCCGCATACTTTATCAACTCCAGATATACTATGCGATAACCAATCCCATAAACACAACTAATTTATCACGCACTGCGTGATAAATTCAGCTCTCAAGACCCTCTGGTTTTCCATCTTGAAGCTTCTCTTGATCTTAGTTTCGTAGCTATAGTAAAATTTGTCCGAATTGTCTTGAGAATTTTCATGGATTTCCTTATGATGAAACGTCTTTTAAATAAGCTTTAAAGTAAGGAATACAATCATGGCTTCAAGCGTTAACAAAGTAATTATCGTAGGAAATTTAGGCAAAGACCCAGAAATCAGGCATATGGCCGATGGGGGGAAATTAGCAACTTTTTCTTTGGCCACCTCAGAAACATGGAAAGATAAAGCTTCTGGCGAACGTAAAGAAAAAACAGAATGGCATCGGGTAGTTGTATTTAATGACAGACTAGCGGATGTTGTTGAAAAATATGTCAAAAAAGGATCTAAACTTTACATAGAAGGGCAACTTCAAACCCGTAAGTGGAATGATGCAACTTCAGGAGCTGAACGCTATACTACAGAGGTTGTTTTGTCTAAATTTAAAGGGGAACTCACCATGTTAGATAGCAAAGGATCTGGCGAACCTATATCATTTGATAGAGATTCTGGTTCCATGTCTGAGTCATCCGCTCCCATAAATTTGGAAGTCCTTGATGACGATATCCCTTTTTAAGTCTTAAAAGTTTATATAGATAAAATTTATGTCAGACAAATTGCACACCGCTGTTACCGTTGTAAGTCTTGAACAAGAGATGAGGACCTCTTACCTCAATTACGCTATGAGCGTGATTGTAAGTCGTGCCTTGCCCGACGTTCGCGATGGCTTAAAACCTGTTCATCGACGCATTTTGTACTCTATGAAAGAAGGGGGGTTAGACTATAACAAGCCCTTCCGAAAATCTGCCCGTATTATCGGGGACGTTATGGGTAAATACCATCCCCACGGAGACCAGGCTATTTATTATGCCATGGTCCGTATGGCTCAATCCTTTTCCATGCGGGTTCCTTTGGTCGATGGTCATGGAAACTATGGATCCATGGATGGGGATTCCCCCGCTGCTATGCGTTATACGGAAGCCAGGTTGTCTCATCCATCCCATTACTTAATTGAAGATTTAGATAAAGATGCTGTTGATTTTCGCCCCAACTATGACGAAACAACGGTTGAACCTTGTGTATTGCCTGCCCGTTTCCCTAACCTACTTGTCAATGGTGCTGGGGGAATTGCTGTTGGTATGGCCACTAACATACCCCCTCATAATTTGGGAGAAGTTATCGATGGATGTTTCGCTTATTTAGACAACCCAGAAATTACCGTTGAAGAATTAATGGAACATATTCCTGGACCCGACTTCCCAACAGGGGCTGAAATCATTGGTCGTCATGGGATTTTTGAGGCCTATAGAACAGGTCATGCTTCCGTCACTATGCGGGCAAAAGCACACATAGAAGAATACCAAAAAGACCGGGAAGCTATCATTTTCACAGAAGTGCCTTACCAAACTAACAAAGCAAAAGTAATGGAACGCATTGCTGAGCTTGTGAATGGTAAGTTGATTGAAGGCATTTCTGATATCCGCGATGAGTCTGACAGAGATGGCGTCCGGATGGTGGTTGAGCTGAAAAAAGACGTGGATTCTAACGTCATTTTGAATCAGCTCTATAAATTAACACCCTTGCAAGATACCTTTGGTATCAACATGTTGGCCCTGGACGCAGCGGGCATGCCCTTAATGATGAATCTGCGTCAAATCATTGAAGCTTTTGTTATTTTCCGGGAAGAAGTTATTACCCGTCGGACCAAATTTGAATTACGTAAAGCGCGGGATCGGGCTCATATTTTGATTGGGCTTGCTCTGTCTGTTGCTAATATCGAAGAAGTTATCGCTTTGATCCGTAAGGCGGCCGATCCTGTTCTAGCGAAAGAAGAGTTGATGGCTCGTTCTTGGCCAGTTAAGGATATGGGACCCTTTATTCAGCTGGTTGAATCTGCGGATGAGGTAGATTTTAACTCTGGCAGTATTCGTCTTTCTGAACGGCAAGCCAGAGCGATTTTGGACTTAAGACTTCACCGCCTAACTGGCCTTGAACGGGAAAAAATTGCTGCGGATTTACAAGAAGTAACAGAAGAAATTAAGCGGTACATTCATATTTTGTCTTACCGTTCTGAAGTGCTTAGAATTCTTCGGGAAGAGCTTTTAGAAATAAAAGAAAAATTCGCAACCCCTCGCAAAACGCAACTTGTTGAGGGAGATATTACCGCCGATATGGAAGACCTGATTCAAGTAGAAGACATGGTCATTACAGTTAGCCATGCGGGCTATATCAAGCGCGTTCCCCTTTCCACTTACCGTGCACAAAAGCGCGGTGGTCGTGGTCGCAGCGGTATGCAAACCCGGGAAGAAGACTTTGTGGATCAACTGTTTGTGGCCACAACGCACACACCCATTCTATTCTTTTCATCCTTTGGAAAGGCCTATGTTCTAAAAGTTTACAAACTTCCTTTGGGCACAGCAACTTCAAAAGGAAAAGCCCTTATTAATATGCTGCCCATTGAAAAAGATGAGAAGATTTCAACCATTTTGGCCCTGTCTGATGACAAAGAAACTTGGGATAAATTGAATATTATTTTCGTAACTTCCCTTGGAAATGTACGTAAAAACTTACTTTCCGATTTCTTGAATATTCGTGCCAATGGAAAAATTGCCATGAAATTAGAAGAAGGTGAACATCTTGTGGCCGTTGCAACCTGTGACGATAACCAGGATGTTTTGTTAGCTACCCGTCATGGTCGCTGTATTCGGTTCCACTCAACGGACTTGCGTGTGTTTGCCAGCCGTAATTCAACAGGTGTTCGGGGTATTCGGTTAGCCCCCAAAGACTTCATTGTGTCCATGTCTATTTTGAAACATGGATCCTTTACCATTGAAGAACGGGATGCCTATCTGCGTCAATCTCGCTTGTTGCGTGGTATGGTGGATGAAGCTGCTGAGCCGGTGGAAGTTGTTAACACGAACCTGACCTTGTCAGAGGATCGCTTCAAAGAAATGGCTGATCAAGAAGAATTCATTTTAACTGTTACAGAAAAAGGGTACGGTAAACGTACCTCGGCCTATGAATACCGCATTACAAATCGCGGTGGTCAAGGGGTTGCCAATATGGAGCTTACCGATAAAACAGGTCTTGTAGTGGCTTCTTTCCCTGTGACCAATGACAACCACTTGATGCTTGTGACAAACGAAGGTCAATTGATTCGATCCCGTGTTATGGAAATTCGTATTGCAAGTCGTCGGACCCAGGGGGTTCGCTTATTCCGTTTGAATGACTCAGAAAAAGTGGTATCTGCAGAACGCATTTTTGAAGATGATGAAATGGATTTTGAAGAAGGTTCTCTTGAGGGTTCTGCAGAGATTTCTGCTCAAGAATGATTCCTCATGAGAGAGTGGTTTGTTGTCTATACCCATCCTCAAAAAGAATTAACTTCCTGTCAGCATTTGCAAGAACAGGGGTTTCTGGTTTATTTGCCTCGCTTCAAAAAAACCCGGCGACATGCTCGTAAAGTAGAAGAAGTTTTAAGCCCCCTTTTCCCCCGTTATTTATTTGTGAATCTTGATATCACAAAGGATCTGTGGCGTTCTATTAATGGAACCCGCGGGGTTTCCTATATTATATCTCAAGATAGCAAACCGATTCCCATTCCCGAATCTGTGATCACAGAGCTTCAGGCTGCGGAAACTCAAGAAGGTCTTGTTCCCCTGGAGCAGCTTTCTCTTTTCCAAAAAGGAGATTCTGTTTCTATACAAGAGGGTGTTTTCAAAGGACATACGGCTGTGTTTGAAAAAATGTCTGATAAAGACCGCGTAGAACTTTTGCTAAATTTTTTGGGACGTGATACAAAAATAACCGTATCCCGCCATTTTGTTGATAAGGATTAAAGAGGACAAATAATGACAACGGAAAAACGCTTTGCTTTCGGGCAGAATTGGAAAAATTTTCTAGAAACTCTCTCAGAGGAGCGCATCCAAGAGGCAGAAAAAAGTTTAAAAAAATCTCTAAATAAGACAGACCTAAAAGGTCTTAGTTTTTTGGATGTTGGCTGTGGAAGTGGCCTTTTCAGTCTAGCCGCGCATCGCTTAGGAGCCAAGGTCATTTCCTTTGACTACGATCAAAAATCTGTAGATTGTGCCGAATTTCTGAAGGATAAATTTAAAATCACTAAAGATTGGGAAATTTTTCAAGGATCCGTTCTGGATGATAAACTTATCAAAAGCCTAGGTACCCATGATATTGTTTATTCTTGGGGTGTTTTGCATCACACGGGACATATGTACAAAGCCTTTGAAAATGTGGTCGGCTTTGTCAAAAAAGAGGGAACTCTGTTTATCTCTATCTATAATGACCAGGGATTAGAATCAAAAATTTGGACCAAATTGAAAAAGACTTACGCCCATTCTGGCAAAATTATCAAAGGGATTATTATTGGGTACACGGCTGTCAGGTGTTGGACGTTGAGTTTGATTTTGGATTTTATAAGACATGGGAACCCTTTCAGATCTTTTCAAAACTATAAAAAAAGTCGAGGAATGTCAGCCTATTACGACATTATCGATTGGGCGGGCGGATACCCCTTTGAGGTAGCAAAACCCGAAGAAGTTTTTGACTTTTTCCATGAGAGAAAATTTAACCTAACCTTCTTAAAAACTTGCCAAGGAGGTTTGGGATGCAATGAATTTGTGTTTATTAAAAATTCATGAAAATAACCTTTGTCATCAATCAGCTTAGTGCCGGGGGGGCAGAACGGGTTTTGTGTGCTTTGGCTAATCAATTATCATCATTTCACGATGTCCAAATTATCACATTTTCCTGCCCAACGGATGCCCCTTTTTATCCTTTAGCGGCAACTATCCAACTTACTCAACTGGGAGCACACAAGTCATCCGCTAGATTTATTTTAAAACGCCTCTGGAGACTTTTTATCAAACTTTTTCTACTAAGAACCCAACTCAAACAAATAAAATCCGGCCCAATCATTTCTTTTATAACAGAAACGAATATCGCGGTTTTGCTCCTAAACAAAGGACTTAACCATCCCGTCATTGTATCCGAGCGCATTGACCCAGCTCATCACAAGCTCCCTTGGATTGTTGAATGGATGCGGTTTAAGAGTTACAAATGGGCCCATAAAATTGTGGTGCAAACAGGGGCAGTGGCTAGTTATTTTCCAGCATCATTTCAACCGTTGATAGAAATTATCCCTAACTCTATTAAGAAGTTTTCAGGGTTCTATAAGGTGCAAGAAAAGGTGCGTCACATTGTTTCTGTGGGTCGTTTAGTTCTTCAAAAAGACCAGGCTAGCTTGATTAAAGCTTTTTCAACTGTTGTTAAAAATAATCCAGATTTAATCCTCACCATTTATGGGGAAGGGGATCAAAGAAATGATCTTGAAAACCTGATCAGAAATCTGAATTTAACAGATAAAGTTTTCTTACCCGGGGTTACAAAAAATATTCAAGAACAGTTGGTTAAAGCAGATCTATTCGTTTTCCCATCCCGTTATGAGGGGTTTCCGAATGCCCTATGTGAAGCTATGGCCGTGGGATTGCCCGTTATTGCCTCCGCCTGTTCAGGCAATGTGGATGTGGTGCAAGATGGGGTAAACGGGCTTCTATTTCCTATTGAAGACGTGACAGTTTTGACTGAAAAAATGCTGACTTTAATTAAAGATACTAAACTGCGTTCAGCCCTATCAAAGCAGGCTAAAAAGATTTCAACTGATTTTAGTGAAGATCGTATTTTGAAATTATGGGAAAAAGTGATAAATTCCTAGGGATTATTTTTTATTAAAAGAAAGAGAGTAAAAATGACAAACACACATGAACATAAAACAAATGGAACCGGTCGGTCTATTGATCGCCCCTTGGTCAATGACACCCTTTATATTAAAGATCTTTCTTTTGAGAATCCTGGCATTTTTTCTGTCTTGGGAAATCCCGGTAAAAAGCCCGATATTCAGATTAATTTGCAGGTAGGCGTGAATCCTTTGGATAAAAATGTGTACGAGGTGGCTCTTTCTATTGATATTCAATCAAAACTGGAAGATAAACTTTCTTTCCTAATTGAACTTGTTTATGGGGGCGTTTTTACAATTACAAAAGAATTGCCTGAGGATGAAGTTAAAAAACTTCTGCTTATTGATGCCCCAGAACTTATATTCCCCTTTGCCCGCAATCTTGTTTCTAATTTGACTCAAGGGGGAGGTATGCAAGCTTTGCTACTGAACTGTGTAGATTTCCATACCTTGTACACTCAGCAGCAGGAAAAAGCCAAAGAGTCTGTAAGTAGTCAGGCTGTGAATTAATTCAAGTCTGGAAGAATACATTCTAAGATTGATGTTTATGCTTTCTTGTCGGTGATCTTTTATAAACAAATAGGTCGCTGGCAAGGGGAATATTTTCTTCCGTTCTAAGTAAGGACACCTTAATCGTTTGATCAAAGGCATCTTGGGTTGTCCACCCTTTTAGAGTACCTTCTTTATTGAATTCAAACATAATTTGACCACCGGCCTCGTTGGCTACAAATAAGAAGCTATTGCCATCTTTGATCCAACTTTTCAAAATTTTGACATCTTTTGAAAGAGATATATTTTTCTTTGTTAAAAGATCTGGTAACAAAGCTTTTGCAGGAAAAAAGGTCACCTGTTGGGTTTTATAATCCTCATAAATCAAAGATTTTTCGTCACTGACAATCAAGCAAGGAGCGGGCGCATCATACTCAAACCTTATGTTAAAGGGGCGCACCAAATAAAAAGTACCACTTAAAATCTGGTCAGATGAATCCTTTTGAATAAACCGGGCCTTTAAAGTTTCAATATGATTGAGCTTTTTTTCTATGCATTTCAGAGTATGTGCTGGCAAAAATTCTTGAGAGAAACTATCCCAAAAAACCATACAGCCGAATAGAATTATACCTTTCTTGAAAAGAAAGAAAAAGAAGCGTCCCATTAAGACTCACCAAAGGAAATCCCTAATCCCCGAGCTGTTTTAACCAAAGTTCCCTTTAAATCAACCGTGTGATAGGAATTCACAGCCTCCAAAATATCAACATCCGTCAGTTCACGTCCTTGCCAGGCAACCATGCGGCCAAACTTGCCCTGGGCCACCAAATCAACAGCATACACCCCAAACGCTGAGGCTAAAATACGATCCCTAGCAACGGGTTCACCGCCCCTTTGCACATGGCCCAAAACGGTCACACGGGTTTCAATATCCATATGCTTATCAATTTCTTTCATCAAGAAATGCCCAATGCCTCCATAGCGACTAGATCCATTTTTATAGTGGACCATATGGGGCTCTCCATCCTTCGGGTAAGCGGCTTCAGATACGGCGATAAGGGCAAAGTTACGTCCTGTTTTCATAATAGTTTTGATTTTATCAACGACTGCGGCAATACTGAAGGGAACCTCAGGAATTAATATAATATCAGCCCCCCCTGCTATGCCCGCAGATAATGTAATGTGGCCCGCATCGCGACCCATCAATTCTAAAATCATCACACGGTCATGGCTAGCCGCTGTGGGTTGCAACCGGTCCAGAGCTTCCATCGCTACATTAACCGCCGTTTCAAATCCCAGGGCTTCTGTCATGGAAATATCATTATCAATTGTCTTTGGGATACAAACAATGTTCATCTTTCCCCGGCGGGCAACCTCATTCATAATCTTCAAACTGCCATCACCGCCCGTTACAATCAAGGCATCCAACCCCAAAGCATGGTAGTTTTTTGCCATTTCCTGGGAACGATCCACAATCTGGCCATTTGCCATATGAAAGGCCAAGGGATTGCCCTTTGTAGTCGTCCCCAAAATAGTGCCTCCCATCCGCAGCAAAACGTGGCTAAAGCCATGAAAATCAACATCTAGTTCTTCATATTGGATGGGAGAGCTCATCAAACCGCTACCACCCCGATGAATGCCAACTACATCCCAGTTGTATTTGAGTTTAGCACATTGAACAATAGCCCGAATAGTGGCGTTCAACCCCGCACAATCCCCGCCACTTGTAATAATTCCGATTTTCTTTTTCATAGAACTCTTCAACGATTTCATCTTAGCCCCATCATGTTCTGCCTTGAATTTTTTGTCCAGAATTTTTTGATTAGACTTCCATTAAATGTTAAAGTATTTTTAGATTATGGAACAATATCTCAATTTAATGCAACACGTTCTGGATAAGGGCGTCAAAAAAGAAGACCGAACAGGAACGGGCACTTTAAGCGTATTCGGTCATCAGATGCGGTTTGATCTGACCAAAGGATTTCCCTTAGTCACCACCAAAAAAGCGCACTTGAAGTCCATCATTCATGAACTATTGTGGTTTCTGCGAGGAGAAACAAACGTTCGTAGTTTGAATGAAGCAGGTGTTACCATTTGGGATGAGTGGGCCGATGAACAGGGAAATCTGGGCCCCGTCTATGGAAAACAGTGGAGGTCATGGCCTAATGGAAAAGGCGAGAATTTAGACCAAATTTCCGACCTTATTCACATGATTAAAACCAACCCAGATTCCAGACGACTTCTAGTGTGCAGTTGGAATGTGGCAGAAATTCCATCCATGGCTCTGCCTCCATGCCATTGCTTGTTTCAATTCTATGTGGCTAATGGAAAATTATCATGTCAACTGTATCAACGCAGTGCTGATATTTTCTTGGGGGTGCCTTTCAACATAGCATCCTACGCTTTGTTGACCCAGATGATTGCCCAAGTAACCGGCTTACAAATGGGTGATTTTGTCCATACTTTGGGGGATGCTCACCTTTACACAAATCATTTGGATCAGGCCCGGGAACAGCTTTCCAGAACACCCTATGCCCTGCCTAAAATGGAAATGAACCCAGATGTTAAGTCTATTTTTGATTTTAAATATGAAGATTTTAATTTGATTGATTATCAATCCCATCCGTGGATTGCGGCCCCTATTGCCGTATGAAACCTTGCATTTCTCTTATTGCTGCCACAAGTGAAAATGGGGTCATAGGCCATAAAAATTCTCTGCCCTGGCATCTGCCAGAAGAACTGAAATATTTCAAAAAAATGACGGCGGGCAAGCCCGTGATTATGGGGCGAAAGACTTTTGATTCTATGGGGAAAAGGCCCCTACCCAATCGGGTTAACATTATTATAAGTCGAGACCCACAACCAACCCTCGGATGCCATGTTGTTTCAAGCATAGAAGAAGCCTTGCATGCAGCAGGTAACTGCGAAGAAATAATGGTTATCGGGGGCGCCCAAATCTATGAATCTTTTTTGCCTTTAGCTTCCAAAATTTATTTAACTGTGGTGCATCAGGAATGTGAGGGAGACACCTGTTTTCCCGAAGTAAGTTGGAAAGAGTGGTCGTTAGTTTCTGCAGAAAATCACGGCGCTTTTACAACAAAAGTATTTGAGAGAAGATAGACAATTCGTCTTAAATAGGCTAATAAAACGAACATGAAAAAATTTAAAAAGATATTATTAGTAATAGGCCTGTTTTTTCTTGTTCAAAGCGCTGGCTGCTTAGCCTCAACTGGTCAAAAAATTGAAGCACCTGAATTAAAAGATCTCACAATTCTTGTATCTTCGACTGATGATTACGCAGAGCTTTGGGAGCCTTTTTGTAAATTGTTATTTACCTATTGGCCATCCTTAAAAACCTATAACAGCCAAATTCCAATTGTCTTAATAACCGATGAGCGCTCTTTTTCTTTTCCAGGGATTATAAATTTTAAAGGGGGAAAGAATCAGGGATGGTCGAAAAATATGAAGGCCGCTTTATCCAAGGTCACAACCAAATATGTTTTGTACTTGCAAGAATCTTATTTCTTGTCTGGTCCAGTGGATGAAAAATTCTTGTCCTATCTATTCGATAAAATGAAAGAAAATAAAATTCCCTACATTGAATTAAGCAAAGGGACCCCCTATGAAAATGCCACCTCTTTTCCTGCAATAGACAGTGCTTACCAAAAAGACAAGCAAGATGCTCATCTCATATCGACCCTACCAGCTTTGTGGGAAAAAGATGAGCTGGATTGGCTTTTAAAAGATCACTGCATCTGGGGGTGTGAATTTTACCCGAAAGATTTTGCCTATTTAGGTAGTGTGCGCGCTATGGGAAGCATGCAACCATTTTTGTTTTTGCAACAGAACTACCCCATCACCTTTGTAAAAGCCTGCCACCTGGGGTTTTGGGATCACCCTGTTTTAGAATTTTTGAAAACAAAGGGCATATCTGTTGCCAACTTAAAACTCCCCATAGACAAAGACTATGTCTTCACTTTATGGCTAAAAAACAACCTACCAGGAGTGTTCAGACGTTGGGTTAAAGTATTAAGATGTTTTGATCCTAAATTTAAAAACAGGGATATCAGCAGGCTTGAAAAGTATAAACCCCAAAGGGGTTCAAAATGAAAAGAATAATATATTTAATAGCTGTTTTATTTCTAGGTTTTTCGAGCCTTTCAAAGGCTGAAACAATAGATGGGGTTATAGATGCCCGTCTGAAAGATGTAACCATTATCATTTCATCCTGTGATAAATATGCGGAACTTTGGGAACCTTTTGCTAAACTTATTTTTAAATATTGGCCCTCTTTAAAAACCTATAACAAAAATGTGCCGATTATTTTGATCACTAACAAGAAACCATTTTCTTTTAAAGGCATACAGAATTTTCAAACAGGAGAAGATAAAAGCTGGTCAGATAATATGTTGCAGGTTTTATCTCACGTAAAAACAAAGTATGTTTTGTATTTGCAAGAGGATTATTTTTTATCACAGCCTGTGAATGATGAGTTTCTATGTTACTTGATCAAAAAAATGGAACAAAATCATATTCCCTATATACAATTGAACCAGGATACTGCTTCTTACGCAGATACCCAAAAACCCTTTTTCTCAGTTAAAAATTCAATTATTAAAAGTCAATATTTAGGCTACAGAACAGCCCTTCAGGCCGCCTTTTGGAAAAAAGATGTGTTTGAATGGCTTATTAAAAAGAACGAGTCTCCATGGGAATTTGAAAGCTATGGAGGCATGCGCAGTGCGGGAATGCGATCTCCTTTTTTAGCCATTGTAAAAGACTACCCCATCACCTTTGTAAATGCCATTAACTTAGGATTCTGGCAAGAGGGCTCTTTAGAGTTTTTACGTCAAGAGGGAATTGATATAAAAACTGTTCTGCCTGTAGCAAAAGATTATCCTTTTACTTTATGGCTAAAAAACAACTACCCAAAAATTTTCCCCTATTGGAAAACTTTTTTAAAATTCATAGGATACTCACTTCCATGAAATATTTAGTTAAATTCTCACTTATTGGTTTGGCTTTAGCCCTTTTTATCTCTGCTGTTGTTTTTATGAGGGCATTTTTTCTAACTGACCTTTCAAAAACTCCTTTGGAAAAGGAACTTAAAGAAGCAGTCTATTTGGTTTCCTATGCAGATGGACCCGATGTTTTTCATAAAAATCAAAAAATGCTTGTGTATTCTGGCATACAAAAGGGTATCAGCTATTTTTTTAATTATAATAAAAAGCTCATTGATCCAAAATTTCTGGAAAACCATAAGGATATTTTTTCCAAAAAAGCAGGGGCCGGCCTTTGGTTGTGGAAACCTTGGCTTATTATGGACGCTTTAAAGAAAACACCAGAGAATTCCTATGTTTTTTATATTGATTCCGGCTTTGTTATAAAGAGAAATTTGAATCCAATTTTAGACTCACTGAAAACCCATGACATGGTTTTGGTTTATTATCCAAACAAAAAAGAGTTCGGGACTCTTGGGCAAAGCGCGAAACGACAGGCTCTTATCAAAACAAATTGCGATACAAAAGAATGTTTCGATGCTCCGTTAGTATGGGCCGGAATGATTTTTATGAAAAACACCCCAAGAACGCGCAATTTTGTGAATAAATGGTTGACCTATTGTGAAGACCCCCAGTTGCTTTCTGACAGTCCTGGCCCCTATAGAGAACATGCAGGTAAAAGAATTTTTCATCATTATGATCAATCATTGCTCAGCATTACCTACCACCAAAATCCTGAAGGTATTGCTTTGATATCTAATATGGATGTGGCTTATAATAACATTTTAAGATGGCACCACCGTCACCCCAGTAACCAAGATGAAAGCCTGTTTTTTGATTATAATAAGATCTCTGCTTTAGAGCGTTATTTTATTAATCTACCTATGTTTCGTAAAATTGCTGGATGGCTTTATAGTTTGTAAAAGGCTACACAAAAGTCTGTCTTTTTTTAAGCAATCTAACTTCAAAGTTAATTTTTTTGTATTTGCTAAAAAGCCTGTTATAGGGGGCTGCCGCTAACTGCAACTTCTTTTTATCAAAAAATTGATAAATATTCTTACGTTTTTTATAAATATCTAAAAATAAATCGTAAAAAGCCGGACCATAAATTGGAAGAATAAAATCGTGATCCACGTATTCCTCTTCTGAAAAAAATTCTTCTATAGCTTCCATCCAAATAATTTCCAATTTTTTATTTGCGAAATCAGAATCTATAAATTTCAACACCGTTTCACCAAAACGTCCCAAATCTTCAGAAAATATGTGCCGGATGTTATCTAATTCTTTCTTTAAATAAGTTATTCTTTTCAGACCAACAAAGGGCTTCAGATAATAATCTACATCAAATTCAATATACTTTCCTGACATAAAAGAAGAATAAGCATCGTCATTGGGCTCAGCAGATGATGAGAGAACCTCGATCTAAAATAGTAATAAAAAGCCTATCAAATATATATTGAACATGTTTTTTATTATTTTTTACTTATCTTTAGTTTATCTTTAGTTTTTGATTTAGGGAAGAGTTTTGATAGAAGGGGCACTTAACTCCCAAAAGCGCCGTTGAAATGGGCCTTCAACCACACTGGGATAATCTTCTTTAACGGGGCAGGACGAAAATCAATTTCATTTATTTGGTTCAGGGGAATCCATAAAAGTTGAAGATGCGATTCAATTTGAGGAAGGGAAAGGTCCAACTTTAAAGCGTCGGATTCTGCTTCAAACAAAAAGGAATACTTATGATTATGGCACCGGGCAAAATTCCCTGGTTCAAAGATATACTCAAGACAGCCCAGAAATCTTTTAACGTTGCACTCAGCGCCTGTTTCTTCCCTCAACTCGCGCAGCAGGGCTGAGACTGCTGATTCACCGTTTTCAATATGGCCGCCGGGAAAGAAGTAAAAGTTAATGGGAAGATCAAGGGTTTTGCAAACTAACACATGATCTTGATCCAAAATCAGCGCCCGAACTAGAACGTGCGTTTCAGCCGTTTTGTTCAAACCCAGATCCGAACTTTCCGCGCTTGCGGGGCCCAATTAGGAACCCTTAGTAAGACCTTGGAAACGATTCTTAAACTTGCTGAGCTGACCCCCAGTGTCCATAAGACGGTGAACACCTGTCCATGCTGGATGGGTCTTTGGGTCCACGTGCAAACGAAGGGTATCCCCCTTTTTGCCCCAAGTGGAACGTGTTTCAAATTCTGTGCCATCTGTCATAACAACATTGATGGTGTGATAATCTGGATGTATGCCTTTTCTCATTTTCAATTCCTTTGTGTGCAGATTTTTAACGCATCTAGATGTAAAATGCAATAAAAATAATTTGAATCTCGCAAATCCTCCCTCCAGTGAATCCCTTAGGCTTCGACTCGAGCCCCATTCCTTGATTTTTGGATCCTCGGGTCAAGCCCAAAGAAGGCAATAGGCTAGATAATCTTCACCCGATGCTTTTTAGACAGAATCGTATAAATAGCTGGGATAACAAACAAGGTAAAGACTGTTCCAATTAGCATGCCGCCGAAAATAACCCACCCGATTTGACGACGGCTTTGAGCGCCAGCTCCCACAGAAAACACTAGAGGAATAGCCCCCAACACCATAGCTGATGTGGTCATCAAAATAGGCCGCAAGCGCAGCATGGTTGCCTGAATAACGGCTTCAGTCCTTGTCATTTTTTCGTCATTTTCACGAATTTGGTTCGCGAATTCCACAATCAAAATCCCATGTTTCGTGATCAGCCCGATCAGGGTAATCAGCCCAATTTGGGTATAAATATTCACAGAACCCCCCACTAGTTTTAAGGTAATCAAAGCCCCAGACAAAGACAAGGGAACGGTGAACATAATGATCAATGGGTCAGAAAAGCTTTCAAACTGCGCCGCCATCACCAAAAAGATAAAGGTCAAGGCAAGCCCAAAAATCAAGTAAATGGTGTAACGCGTCTGCAAGAATTGTCGTGTTTCCCCAGAAAAGTCAGATCGAATTCCTGTGGGCAAGGCATGCTCTGATAAATATTCGATCGTTTCAACGGCCTTACCAAGGCTAATACCTGATGCTAAAGGCCCTCCCAATTCCACAGAAACCAACTGGTTATAATGGCTGATTACGTTGGGCAGTCTGTTCTTTCTTAGGGTAATAATATCCGCTAAGGCCACCATGGTTTCCTTGTCCTTAATGCGACCCCGAACATACATGTTGTTCAAATCATTCAAGGATCGCTTGTTCTGTTCAGAAACGGAAGCAATCACATCAAATTGCTCACTGTCTTTGCGGAAATCAGTCACCTTACGGCTACGAATGAACATATCAAGGGTTTCCCCAATCGTCGAAATTTCAATACCTAAAGATCCAGCTTTATCCCGATCAATATCAACAACGTACTCTTCTGAATCCCCTGAGTCACTGGTGTTCAGATAGGTAGCAATCCCGGCATGACGGATGGCTTGCCCTAACAAAGCTGCCGCATAGTTAACCTCATTAAAACTTTGGGTTGTTTGCAGAACGTATTCGAATCCATCATCTGATTTACCGCCCCCGAATACTGTACTTCCTGGGGATGACCGAGGTGTAATCCCCGTGACCCGTTGCAGTTTAGATTCAAGCTCTTTCACAATTTCCATGCTAGACCGTTTCCGCTCAGACCAATCTGAAAGAACCGTATAGGCGTATGGATCTGTTGACTTGATAAAAGAAAGCTGATTTTTAACCTCTGGCATGCTGCGCAAAATTTGATCGACCTGATCCATATAGCGGGCAATGTATGAAATGGTGGCCCCTTGTGGAACGTAGGCCTTTGTCATAATGTATCCTTGGTCTTCTTGGGGGGCCAATTCGCTGGGCAATATTTTAAAGCCAATAAAGGCACCAACCCCTGAAAACAAAAGAGCAGCCCCTAAAATAGCTCCTTTTCCAACCATAGATTTTCTAAGAATTTTTTCATAAAAAACTTCAAATTTTTTATAGAAAATTTCAAAATGAACAGCTCGCAAAAACCGATCGAATTTTATCTTGAAAGATGTCCAAAATCCCATATTTTTTGTAATAAGAATCTCTTTGGGTTCATCCCGATCATGACCCCTCAAAATATGGGCACACATCATAGGCGACAGGGTCAAGGCCACAAACCCAGAAATCATCACAGACCCAGCCAGGGTCAAAGCGAATTCAGTGAACAGCTTTCCAATCATTCCCGTTGATAGGGAAATGGGGGCATACACTGCTGCCAAAGTCAATGTCATGGCAATAATCGCAAAGGAAATCTCTTTACTTCCCTTCAGCGCAGCCTCACGGGGTTTCATCCCCATTTCAATATACCGGTGAATGTTTTCCATCATAACGATGGCGTCATCCACCACCAACCCAATCGCCAAAACCACAGCCAACAAAGTTAACGTATTGATACTGAACCCAAAAATATAAAGCAGTGTAAAGGTGGCAATAATCGAAACAGGAATGGTAATAAGGGGAATAAACGACGCCCTAAATGACCACAAAAACAACAAAATAACCAGCAAAACACAAATCGTAGCTTCAAAGAATGTATGATACACCTCGTCAATAGATTGCTTGATGTATACGGATGTATCTTGCGCAATTTCAATATGCATCCCCTTAGGTAAATTTTTACGAATAGTGGGCAACATTTTTCGCAGTTCCGCAGAAATTTCAAGAGGATTCCCCACTGATTTTTTCATGACACCAATATCAACCGCAGGGCGGCCATTATACATAACCATGCTATCAATCCGTGCCGGTGAGAATTCAACCTTGGCAATATCTTTTAGTTTAACAAGATATCCCTTTTCATTTTTAACAATAACGTTCTTATAAGCATCCTCATCTTTTAAGGTTGCCGCTGTTGTCAGCACAAATTCACGATCGTCCCCAATCACACGGCCGGCTGGCATATGAACGTTTTGTTGCTTTAAAGATGAGTAAACTTCCTGGGTTGTAATACGGTAAGCTGCCATCCGAACAGCATCCAGCCACACATGCATGACCCGACCGTTTGATCCCAAAACTTCGACAGAAGCCACCCCTGCAATAGACTCAATTTCATTTTCCAAATAATGATGGGCATAGTCATAAAGTTCCGCCACATCAACATCGGCCCCTGCATCGCTATAAAGAGCCAAATCAATGATACCCGCCGCGTCCGCTTGGGACTTCCGAATCATGGGATCCCGAACCCCTTCTGGCAATTTCATCCGAACCCGGGCAATACGATCGCGCACGTCGCTGGCAGCAGCGTCAATATCACGATTGGGCTTGAAAAATAGGTTGATCTTACTTGATTCAGACTCACTGGTAGATTTAATATATTCAACCCCTTCCACCGCAGCCAAAGCTGATTCCAGTGGTTTTGTAATACGGGATTCAATAACCTGAGGCCCCGCCCCTTCGTATTGAGAAATCACGCTGATGACAGGACGGTCAACTTGCGGGTACTGACGCACCTGTAAATGAGTATAGCTAACCATTCCAACGATAACCAAAACAAGGGTCATCACAATGGATAAAACGGGCCTTTTAATACAAATTTCAGGTAAGGTCATTTACATTAAATTCTTTAAAGTATTGCTTGGCAGAATAATAACAGGATTTTCTTTATCCCTAAACCGCATTTGACCAGCCGTCACAACAACTTGCCCTGGTTTTAAGCCAGACAGAATTTCTACCTTTTCACCATTACGGTTACCAACTTTCACAACCACATTTTTAGCCATACCATTTTCAATCACATACACAGATTCTCGGTTACCGCGATTTTCTATAGCAGATTCTGGAACCATGATGATGTTTTCGTGCGACGTATCCATCATTTTGACCTTGGCAAAAAGACCCGGCTTAAACAAGTCATCAGAATTGTCCAAAGCCGCCCGTATGCGAATGCTATGGCCAATGGGTTCAACATTCGGATCAATCGCTTCAATTGTGGCTTCGAACTGATTATCCAAAAATCCTTCCACAACCAACTCAACTTTTTTGCCCAAAGCAATGCGGTCAATCATGTTTTCGCCAACCCGGAAATCAACCTTGATAGGATCTAATTCATCTAAAGTCACCAAATCTTCGCCGGGACGAACATAGGACCCAATGCTAATATCTTTAAATCCAACAATCCCATCGAAAGGCGCGCGGATAATAGTTTTTTGCCGTTGGTTGTAAGCTTTGTCAAAATCTGCTTCTGCCATTTTTAGTTGGGCAAAATTTTCTTCTTTTTCTTTTAAAGTTCCTGCCTGATGCTCATAAAGTTTTTCAGCCCGTTCGTATTTGCCTTTGTAAAGCAAAACTTTCGCCACCGATTCCTTTTCAATAGCCTTGTAAATCGCATCATCCATTTCAATCAGAACATCTCCCTTGCTGACTTTGTCACCTGTTTGAAATTTAATGGATTTTATTTTTCCTTCAACCTCTGGACGAACTAGAATAGATTGATTTGCGCGCAGAGTTCCCATAATCGTCACAAAAGTTTCAAAGGTACCTTCTTCCACCGGCGCTGCCTCAACATAGGTTGGATTTTGGGGAATATTTTTGTCTATGGCTGGGGCTTTAAAATAGGTAAAATACGCCCAAATGCCGCCTGCAGCAATGGCAACTAACAAAAAGCCCTGGAAATAGATAATGGACCACAAACTAGTAGGTGAAATCTTAGGAGATTTTGTCGATTCCAAAACCTTTGGTGCTTTGGAATATTTTGATAACTGCAAGGGACTTATAAAAGAAAGTTTACCTACTGAAACGTTGGGAAAAAGAGCAGATGTTTTATGAAAAATGTCCACAACTCGGGCAAAAAAATTCGTAAAAAACCCCTTGAATGCAACCCAAATATTGGGGGTGCTCTTTAGTTTTTCCTTCTTGGAAAAAAATTGTTTAATATTTTTAATCATCCCGGTCATTTATTTTCCTCTTCAAAAAATCCTCAATACCCCCTATTATAAATACTATTACAAAGTTGTACAGAAATATCTAAAAAGTACTATTTAGATTAGTTAAAGCCACCCAAGATCTTTGATCTTTTCGAAGGCTTTTTCTGGGCTAAGATTGGCTAAATCATTTTCGTGTTCTGTTCGAATTTCATCTGTGTCGACAGTCCGAACCCCCTCAACTTGAGTGTAGTTATGAATAAGATCTTGACCAATCCCTAACAAGACCAGTGCTTTTGTACCCACAAGCGGCGCCCCATGGGTCACCCCTGTTTCATTGCCAACTACAAAATCTAATTGGTGAATCAACCCAAACACTGTCAATAAATCTTCAAACACAGATTGAACATTGATACCCCGTTCCGACAGGGAAATATGTAAAGCATGAGCATCTTTTTTGTCCTGAGGATCTGCAATGATAAAAATGGTTCCTTTTTTCTTTTTATATAGCTTATCAGCCAATTCCAAAAAATGTTCCTTTGGCCATTTTTTGTGACTTTTACTTGATCCGATAACCAAACCAATCCAAGGTTTTGGTAAATCCCCAAATTTTTTCTGAGCATTTTTTAAATAAGATTCTGGAATGGAAAGGGGCGTTTTTTCGCCCAAAAATGGAATGTTTTTTTTCTGTAAAAGAAGGTTGGCGCGTTCAATGGGATGCTTCTTTTGTTCAGGAATCGTCAAACTTTTGCGAGACGTCAAAAAATATTTCTGCATACCATGGCCAGGGCCATAAATCTTTTTAATGCCCCCAAGCCAGCAACTAAGTCCATACCGAATACTTCGACTACATAAAATCCAGGCTTTTTCAAATTTATAGGACTCTAAAAGTTTTGCTAAGCGAACAGCCCCCAAAAATCCATCATGTTTTCCGGGATGCGTTTCAACCCAAATAACTTTTTCAATATAAGGATCGTTTTGAGCAAAAATATCTGCTTTTGAACTAGGATGCGCAAGCAGAATAACCTTTTTTTCAACAGTTCTTTGGGCAATACTGTGAATATGGGGTAAATAAAACATGAAGTTTCCAATCCCCTGTTGAGGTTGAATAACAATCGTTTTGCTTCTTATTTTTTGTATAGCCATGGGTCGAGTCTCAACATAGCATTAGTTTGCATTTGTTACAAGATGGACAAATAAGTTCTGAAAAACATACTTAGGGATCTATGTGTTGCCAAGCAGCCGTTTTGCGATGACGTGCGCAAGCATCACAGACTAGCTTTGACACCAAAATTATCCCCAGAGTTGAGGTTAGGCATAAGCTCTATTAGTTTGACGTAGAGCCTCTCCTAACACCATCGCCGCTGAAACTGCTACATTTAGGGACCTCATGCCTGGCATCATGGGAATACGAACTTGATGGGTAGTTTGGGCTAAAACACTATCTGGTAACCCGTTTCCTTCCTGTCCTAACAACAAAATATCATCCTTCTGAAACGTAAAATCTGTATAAACCACAGATCCCTTTGTATCTAAGGCAATGATGCGACGACTTTTGTATTGCTCAAGAAAAGCCTCCCACGATTCTACAAGGGTCAGATCTACGTGATCCATATAATCCATGCCAGATCGACGTAATTTTTTGTCACTGATCACAAATCCACAGGGTTCAATCACCCTAATACCAACCCCCATGCAGGCCCCAAGCCGCAATAAAGTCCCCAGATTTTGCGGGATTTCGGGTTGGTAAAGGCACAGGTCCATTAAATCTTTACCTTAATCCAGTATTGATAGGCTGTGATCGCTGATAAGGCCGCTGAAACCCACAAGAGAGCCATACCAATTTCCAGGACCCATTCAGGCGCCTGAACCAGCAAAAAGGAAAGACTGAGCATTTGAACGGCTGTTTTCCATTTGGCCAAACCACTCACAGAAATTTGAGTTTTTTGCTCGAATAGGTGTTCTCGTAAGCCCGAAACAAAAAGTTCACGGCCCAATACAATAATCGCTGGAATTAAAGAAAGCCCAGTTAGCGTCCCCGTTCCCGCCAACATAATCAAAGTTGTTGAGATCAGCAGTTTATCAGCCACAGGGTCTAAAAATTTACCTAAGTTAGAAATTTGATTTTTTTTGCGAGCCACAACCCCATCGAAATAGTCTGTCAGGCACGCAATCCAATACAGGGAAATACCCAACCAACTTGCCCAAGGCGAGTGAATGTAAAACGTTACCACAAAGGGAATAACGATTAAAATGCGAGAAAAGGTTAAAATATTGGCCAGATTCATTAATATATGAAATATCATACCTATTTAAAAAAAACAAATTTAATTCTTTTTTCAAAAAAATGGCAACAAAAAAGCCCCCAAAACTGGGGGCTTTCTGAATATAATTTTTGTAAAAATTTACATTGTCTTGTCGTGAGTAATGCTTTGGAATTTCTTGCTTAGTCCAAAAACTGACAGAATCCAAAGAATAACCACACCCAAAACAACGGGGGCAAGAATCGGCACCAATTGGTACAAAGCGCTTCCACCAAATGCTGTCAAAAGACCCATTTGAATGTAGGCACCACCTGATTTACCACCACGACCACCAATCACGTCAACGGCCGCTTTACCTTTTACCTTAAGTTCAGGATCCAAGGGGATGTAAGCCATTTCTTTTGTTGGGTCGAACAAAGAGTACTTAACAGCCTTACCAAAGGCATTAACACCCAAGCCCAAAAACACAACGAACACGACGATTTCTCGGCCAATTGCACCTTGAGCAATTGCTTCCACAATCTTCATGCCCTGTGGCACAAGAGTATTGTTATAAGCAATAGCAGCAAAGAAAATACCGATTCCTAACAACAATGCTACAGGGGTAATCAAGGCTGCTGTTTTCCAAGTGAAGCGACGCAAAATATTGCTTCCCACCAACATAAACAAGCAAGCAATCAGACCCGTTACAAGGGAAAGTCCGCCCATAACCGTGTTGTAGTCATTTTCATTTGGATAAGCAATCTTAATTTGTCCCTTCCAAACACCTTCGAACAGATTGATGGAAACACCATAAGCAAGAACCAACGCCGCAATCAATCCTAAATAAGGTGATTCTATAATGTGGCGGAAGCTTTCCATAAGCCCTGGTTTTGATTTTTTACCCTTCTTTTCGCCCATAGCTTCTGGGTCATAAAAGCGCTTATCTGTTAGAACAACTTTGTTCATCCAATAGAACACAGCCAATAAAATAGCACCAGCTACAACTACAAGAGCCATCAGATATTTCAAAGTCAAACCCCAAGCTTCAGCCTTTTCAAGACCGATATTTTGAGTAATTGTTGAGAAATAAATAATAGCGGGTCCTGAGAAAATCAGACCGAAATTTCCCATGAAACCAAACATACCATAGAAACGTTTTGCTTCTTTTACAGGAGTAATCGCGTTCGCGAACTGCCAGAAAAGCAAAGACAAAACAGCACTTCCCCACAGTTCCGACAAAATGTAGAACAGAGTATAAGTCCAGTTTCCAACCAAAGGAACAATCCATGTCAAGTTTGGATATTCCGCTTGGTAGGCTTGAATAGTTTCAAGACTCATGTGGAACATTTCCCGATTTGGGTAAATGAAGAAAGCAAAGCTGATAAAGAACACCAAGAAAGGAATGGCTGTTACATAGAACAAACCGATCCGTCCAAAAATATTGGCGGCTTTTGCATACATGATCATGAATAAAACAGCCGAGAATGTTACCCCAATTCCCTTAGCAAAGGAAAGGCTTTCTGCCCCAGCACCGGGCGCATTTACAAGGATAGCATCTTTTGTATCACGCAGCACCGTGTAGATGAACAAGATACAGAACATCATGATGCCCATAGGCAAGAATTTTTTTAGTTCGTGGTTATGGATAGGCCAGACGAGAGAACGCCATCCTTTAAATTCAGATTTATGATTGTCTTTTGACATTTTTTTTACCTTCAATACTTAAATTGTTTCACAATAAACATCTAATCCCAGAACCATCTGTGATTACTTTTACCTTGCACGAATTTACGCTCTTGTCAATAAATTTTAGTTTCCACTAGGGATTATTTCATTGCTAGACCTTGTTTTTTCAGTAAATTATTTTTTAAAATTTGACTTTCGGTCAGGGGGCTTTTATAAGCAGACGAAATTATTTAGAAAAAATAACGTGTTATGAGGTCCTATGAAAATTATTTTGTTTTTTTTCCTTTTGTCTGCGTGCCTTGATGTTTTTGGCGCCTCTTTTGACCGTCCTGAAGAAGAATTTATGACACCCCCTCAAAAAGAAAGACTGGATTCAGAAATAAGCGTGGCAACACCCAGATTATCAGGAAAATTTTTCCAGAATTCTGATGAAGAATCAGTTCGATTATTAGCCGAGAACCTATGCAGTGGGCGGCTGAACAATACTCATCCTGCTATTATAAGTGATATAGACAGTATAACCCCTAACGAAAGAGAGTCTCGAGTTGACCTGGTCATCAAAGCTTTTGATAAGGCGAAAGACCAAGGAGATACTCAAGGTCTCGAAGTTGTTCTCATGTCCCAATTTTTAGCCATGTCAGAAGAGTGTTTACAGGAATTTTGTAGGACAGGAAGTTGGGAAAGAGAGCCTCAAGAAATAGAAAGCGAATAAATTCCTTTTACCTTTTTTCATATCCCTTATATACTGGGCATATGAAAAAAGCTTCCCTTACGTCTCATAAAACGGCTGTTTCGGCTTTTAGCCAGATTGAAAAGCTGTATAAAAAAAGCCTAAAACAAATTCAAGACGAGTTTTTACAGGTTTTAAATAACAAACCCCTTAACAAAAAAGTTTTAGAAAACGCCACCTATCCCTGCGTTCAAATAACGGTGACAGCTGATCAGCTGATTAGCCCTATGTCCCCCGTATCGTATGGAATTGTGTATGACCCCGGTACCTACAGCATTACTGTCACCCGGCCAGATCTGTTTAAAAGTTATTATCTGGAACAGCTGGAAAGTTTAATTGAAAATCATGGCATTACCATTCAGGTAGGAAAAAGCCATACGCCCATCCCCATGTTATATGCAGTAGAAGACGAACAGCTTTTAAAAATATCTGAAGCTCAAAGAAAAGTTATCGAAAAAGCCTTTCCACCTTTAGATTTGCGGCAAATTAATGACAATATTGCCAACAGCATGCATGAAGTTGAACGGGGTGAAAATATGCCGCTCGCCTTGTTTACGGCCCCCCGCGTGGATTACTCTTTGGATCGGTTATATCATTACACGGGAACAGACCCGAAGCATTTTCAAAGATTCATTCTGTTAACAAACTATCAACGATATGTAGATGCATTTATTGAATATGCTCAGGACAAGTTAAAAGACGGTTCAGAATATACAAGCCTGGTAGGACCAGGTGGGTGTGAAGTCGGCAGAAACGAACCCTTTCCAAAGCACTGTGATACCAATCAATTTCAAATGCCCGCTTATCATCTAAAGGGTCCCAGACAAAATGGGATTACCTTCATTAATATTGGCGTAGGCCCCAGTAATGCAAAAACGATAACAGATCATTTGGCTGTTTTACGCCCCCACTGTTGGATTATGGTGGGACACTGCGCCGGACTAAGACATAACCAAATGTTAGGAGATTACGTACTAGCTCATGCTTATGTTCGAGATGATCGCGTCTTAGACCAAGATGTGCCTAGCTGGGTTCCAATTCCATCCATCACCGAAATCCAACAAGCTATGACCGATTCTATCAAAGAAGTCACAGGCTTGTCGGGGGATGAACTGAAAGTGCGCTCTAGAACAGGAACGGTTGCTTCCACCTGTGATAGAAATTGGGAACTAAATACAAAAGATTTCTATGTTCATTTGCGTCAAAGCCGAGCCATTGCCGTTGACATGGAATCAGCCACCATCGCCACCAATGGGTTCCGTTTCCGGGTACCCTATGGCACGCTTTTGTGTGTTTCTGACAAACCCGTTCATGGGGAAATTAAGATGCGGGGCATGGCCAATGTATTTTACCAAAAGCGCGTTCAACAACATTTGCGCATTGGCCTTCATACGATTGAATTACTAAAAGATCGAGGTGTTGATCAGCTTCATAGCCGTAAATTGCGCGGATTTTTTGAGGTTCCCTTTGGATAAACCCCGCTTTCTTCCCTCGGCCGAGGAACTTTCAAATTTTCTAAAAAGCAAAAAAGGACTGGTTTCCAAACGGGAACTTTTTCAAACTTTTCAAATCAAAGGAACCAGTCAAAAGATGGCCTTTAAGCGGTTGTTGGCGTCTTTAGGCACCAAAAAGAAGAAAGATCGTCCCTTTAAAAAATCTTTCACCCCCCGGGAAATACCCTCTTTTTTGATTGGTCAGGTTCATAAGATGAGCCGCGGTATCAGGTTTGTGCCGGCGGATAGAAAAGTTAAAGGAACTTTTTTCATTCAAGACATGAAAGAATTTTCGAAAGATCAAATTGGCACCCTTTTCAAAGCCAAGATTTTGCCAGGAAAGTCTGATACGGTTAAGCTATTAGAGCCCTTAGGGGCAGACCCCAAGGACATCAGTGGATTGGTGTTGGCCATGCTCGAAATTCCCAAGGAATTTCCCGCCGCTGTTTTGGATGAAGCCAACACGGTGTCTGTGGTTCCTCCCCTGGGAAAACGAGAAGACATACGGCACCTTAATCTTGTCACTATAGATGGCCGTGATTCCCGTGATTTCGACGATGCTGTGTGGGCCGAACCTGATAAAGATCCAAAGAATCCAAACGGCTGGCACCTGATTGTCGCCATTGCGGATGTGGCCCATTATGTGAGCCCTGGAACAGCTTTGGATAGGGAAGCTTATCACCGGGGAACCTCTGTCTATTTTCCTGATAAGGTTATACCTATGTTGCCAGAAACTCTTTCGAATGGGGTGTGTTCCTTAAACCCAGATGTCGATCGTGCCTGTGTGGGGGTTCATTTGTGGATTGCCCATGATGGCAGTAAGCTGCGTCATCAATTTTTCAGGGGACTTATGCGATCAGCCGCCCGTCTGACCTATGAAGATGTTCAAAAAGTCCACGATACACCGTTGATGAAACACCCCCAAAAAGCCCTGATTCAGAATTTATTCCGGGCCTATAATGCCTTGGCAAAAGCCAGCACCGAACGGGGGACCTTAAAGATTGAAAGTGACGAGCCCTATATCATTTTTGATGACAAGGGTGTGATTAAAGAAATGATGCCGAAACCTCGCCTGATCAGCCATCAACTGATTGAAGAATTCATGGTTTTGGCCAACGTGGCCGCGGCAGAACACCTTAAAAAACATAATCTTCCCTGTTTGTATCGAGTTCACGACACACCAGACCCGGAAAAAACAGAAAACTTGAAATTTTCTTTACGGCATTTGGGGGTAAAAACATCTGGTCCCATTCTGACGCCCTACGATTTCACAAAACTTTTTTATGCGGTTCAGCATACCCCTGTGGCCCCCATTGTGAATGATCTAATTTTAAGGTGCCAAAAGCAGGCCGTTTATGGGCCCCATAACATTGGCCATTTTGGATTAAACTTGAAAGAATATTGCCATTTTACATCACCCATACGCCGGTATCCAGACATTCTGGTGCATCGAGGGCTCTTGACAGCCCTGGGCTTGGACGATGATCTGCCCGATAAAAGCGTGGAAGCTTTTGAAGAATTGGGAAGGTCCTGTTCGGCCTCAGAGCGTCGGGCCGTATCGGCTGAGCGCGACGCCATGGACCGTTATATGGCCTCTTACTTTGCCCCAAAAATAGGCGAGGTTTTTACAGGATATATTTCAACCATCACTCATGCCGGTTTGTTCGTGAAAGTTAATAATGTGGGGGCAACGGGCTTTATACCCATGGGGTCCATGCGGGACGATTTCTATATTTTCAAGGAAAACCCTGCCCGACTAGAAGGCCGCCGTCGCCGCAAAACCTTTAACCTTGGCGACACCATCAAAGCAAAATTGATTGAGGCTGATCTGGTCCGCGGCCGGTTGTTGTTTGGGTTCTAGGTGATCGCCTAAAGGATTTTCAGAAAAATCTCAGCTATTTACATAGCAAGAGGAACATTTTTTATTCCAGCCTTTTCCCGTCCTTGAGAGAAAACGATAGGCTGACTAAGCATGACAGGCCATTGTCCTGTATCACGAATATTTGTTTAGATAAACTCTACCTTTTGAATTTCGTAGGTTTTTTCTCCACGAGGAGTTTTAACCTCAATCGTATCCCCTTTTTTGCGGCCAATTAAAGCCCGCGCCAAGGGAGATGTAATGGACAAAAGAGATAACTTAACATCGGCCTCCTCAGCCCCCACAATTTGGTAAGTGATCACTTCATCAGCATCATGGTCTAATAAAGAAACTGTTGCCCCAAACTTGACGGAATCCCCCGACAATTTCTGCACATCAATAACTTCGGCCCGGCTGATTTTATCTTCCAGTTCATTAATACGGCCTTCATTAAAAGATTGCCGTTCACGGGCTGCATGATATTCTGCATTTTCAGACAAGTCACCGTGAGCTCGCGCTTCTTCAATAGCCTGTATAATGGCCTGCCGTTCAACGGATTTAATGTGCTTAAGCTCCTCTTGCATTTTCTTGAGGCCACCTAGCGTTAAAGGGATTTTTTCCATGACTTTTCCTTTAGGTAATTCAAACGATTCTGATAGGGTATACTGAAACCTGTCCTAAAAAGCAAGAAAAAAGAGTTTTTCCCTGCTTGTGAATCAAACACTAAAATTTCTGGGTTTTCTAAAAACTTTGTCTTTATACAAGGACAAAATATCTTCTACATTCTGCTGAGGTTGTGTCTCTGATGATAGCGCAAACCCTGCTTGTCTGCCGCCTTTTAGCTCTAAGTAAACAGCACTTAATAAATGACAATCAATTAGGGCACCATGCAGCGTGCGATCTTTATTATCAATCTGAAACCGTCGACAAAGGGCATCCAAGCTAGCCGGGGACCCAGGGAATTTTTTCCGCGCCATAGGAAGTGTATCAACCACAGGGTTTTCCAATCTCTTCCCAAGCTCAGCATTCAAAAATTTCATATCAAAGTCTGCGTTATGAATAACTAGGGGGGAATTAGAAATAAACTCTAAGAATTCTTGGGAAATTTCCGAAAACAAAGGATGGTCTTTTAGAAACCTATAGTCTAAACCATGAACAGCGTAAGCTTCTTTAGAAACTTCTCTCTCAGGGTTCAAATACTTATGGTAGACCCGCCCTGTTGGTAGATGATTTATAAGCTCAACACAGGCAATTTCAACCATTCTATCCCCATGAGCAGGGGAAAGACCTGTGGTTTCCGTATCTAGAATAATTTCTCTCATTTTTACTTTCTCCACAAACTTATCAACAGCCTATTTCTATTCAGAAAACGTTGTGTTGATTTTGGCCATAAAGGAATCCAGCTCATCCATACCTTTTAGATGAAAGGAAACGGTTATGTTGTTTTCTCCCTTGATTTGAACTGTTGTTTTGCATTGCATAATTTCTTCAATAAACCCTTGAACTTTTAAAACCTCATCGTCCGTATATAACAGGGCCGTCATTAGGTTTTCTTTTTGTTTTTTACTGGAAGAGGGGGACTTTTTTTCAATCTTTTCATTACCAAGAATTTTTAGTTTCTTAACAAGGTTTTCTGTTTGTCGAACATTAAGATTCTTTTGAATAATCAAATCGATAATCTCTTCAATATTCTCCATGCCAATCAAAACCTTAGCATGACCCATAGAAATTTTGCCATCCTTAACATGAGTTTTTGCTTTGTCAGAAAGCTGATTAAGGCGCAAAAGATTTGCCACATGGGCGCGGCTTTTTCCAACAATTTCTGAAACTTTTTCTTGAGTATATCCTGTTTTTTCTATGATCCGTTGATAGGCATGTGCTTCCTCAATAGGGTTTAGGTTTTCCCTTTGAATGTTTTCAACCAGCGCAATTGTTAGAGCCTCTTCGTCCGTTAGAATTTTTTCTATAACTGGGATTTTTTCAAGGCCTACACGCTGAGCTGCTCTCCACCGTCTTTCTCCCGCAATGATTTCATAATCATTGTCAGATTTTCTACGAACAAGGATCGGCTGCAGAATACCATTATTTCTAATAGATGCCGCTAACAGATCAAGCTCATCATTATCAAAAATTTCTCGGGGCTGAAAAGAACTTGGAGAAAGTTGTGTGGAAAAAACTTCTTTGGTTCCCCCCTCATTTCTATTAATTGAAGAGGAAATTTCTTCCCCCAATAAAGCTGAAAGCCCTTGACCCAATCCTCTTTTTTTCATACTTGCCTCATTTATCTTGTTTTAATATTTCTAAAGCCAGCCCCATATAAGCTTTTGCTCCAGAACTTCTATGGTCATAAATCATAGCAGGAACCCCATGGGAAGGAGCCTCAGAAACCCTTACATTCCTTGGAATAACTGTTTGGTAAACCTTTTCCTTCATGTGGTGACGAACATCCTTTTCCACGGAAGCACTTAAAGAGTTTCTGGAATCAAACATGGTCAAGACAATCCCCTTTAGAGAAAGCCTGGGATTGATCTTTTTTGATACAACCTCTATGGTCTGCAGCAATTGGGACAACCCCTCTAAAGCATAATACTCACATTGCAAAGGAATAATAACCTCATCAGACGCGGCTAAAGAATTCAAAGTAAGTAACCCCATAGCAGGGGGACAATCAATCACGATATAATCATAAGAAAGGGAAGAAACCTTTTTAGATAAACATTTTTCCCTCTCAGAAACCGAAACCAGTTCTATTTCTGCCCCCGCCAAATCTTTGGAAGCCGGAACAACAGAAAGATTTGGGACCATGGTGGGTCGAACGCACGAATTAAAAGTCGAATTGCCTATCAAAAACTCATAGGATCCTGGAAATCTGTTGGTTTTTTGAACACCCAACCCTGTGCTTGCATTTCCCTGGGGATCCAAATCTATCAGTAAAACTTTTTTATCAGCAACCGCCAAGGCCGTTGAAAGATTAATGGCCGTTGTTGTCTTGCCAACCCCCCCTTTTTGATTCGCTATAGAAATAATTTTTGTCATAAACTATTCATAAAGCCTTCCAGAGATTTATTCAAGTTTTTTTCTAAGTTTCTTTATTCTCAATATCTTAGATTCATCGCTTGTTATACTTGAAAAAACCTCACATTCAAAAGAAAATGTTTTTTTCGCTTCATCGATTTCGGCCTGATAAGATCTCCCTTTCAGCAAAACAAGTTCACCACACATTTCTTGACACCATTCTAGGATTTTAGACAAGGGGGCCAAAGCTCTCGAAATTCCTACATCAAATCGAAGGTTCTTTATCTGCTCTACTCTTTTGCACACAACCTTAAAATCTTGATTTGTTTCACGTGAAACTATTTTTAAAAAATTTGTCTTTTTTTCACTAGAATCGACAAGAGTTATATTAGGTGTTCCCAAAAAAGAAAGGGGTACCCCAGGAAATCCAGCCCCAGCCCCCAGATCGATTATAGATTTTTTAGATAAAAGGAAGGGATAAATCTGAACAGAATCTAAAACATGGCGATGCCAAACAAATTCCTTTTCCTTTTTTCCAATAAGATTGTATTTCTCATTTTCAGAAAACAAAAGATTTAAATAGACATCAAACTTCAAAAGTGTTTCACGTGAAACATCTTTCTGGATTATTTCTGATATCTTTTTTAAAACGTCTTCGGGAGGATTCATTTCTATGAGTTCATGGAAGAGAAGAAATCCTTATTCGTTTTGGTTTCCTTGAGCTTCTCATTAAGGAATTCCATAGATTCAATGGTGCCCATAGGATTCAAAACTCTTCTTAAAACCCACATTTTAGAAAGGGTTGCCTTGTCAACAAGCAGTTCTTCCTTGCGCGTTCCAGACTTTGTGATGTCGATCGCGGGAAAAATTCTTTTATCTGCAATTCTTCTGTCTAGAACAATTTCTGAGTTTCCTGTTCCTTTGAATTCTTCAAAGATGACTTCATCCATTCTGGAGCCTGTATCAATCAAGGCTGTAGCCAAGATGGTTAAGGAGCCCCCTTCTTCAACATTACGCGCTGCCCCAAAAAATCTTTTTGGACGTTGCAGGGCCTGAGCGTCAACCCCTCCTGTCAAAACCTTCCCTGAGGATGGAATAACAGTGTTATATGCCCGCGCTAGTCGTGTGATTGAGTCCAATAGAATGACAACATCTCTTTTTTGTTCAACAAGTCTCTTGGCCTTTTCAATAACCATTTCTGCAACTTGGATGTGACGAATAGCAGGTTCATCAAAGGTTGAGCTTACAACTTCGCCGTTAACCGAGCGCGCCATATCTGTCACTTCTTCTGGGCGCTCATCAATAAGAAGAACGATCAGGTAAATTTC
Source organism: Alphaproteobacteria bacterium (assembly GCA_037146715.1). Taxonomy (NCBI): domain Bacteria; kingdom Pseudomonadati; phylum Pseudomonadota; class Alphaproteobacteria; species Alphaproteobacteria bacterium. Next base: position 10,743 of record JBAWWO010000007.1, on the reverse strand, counting down.
CGGGTGATTTTTTTCAATGGCATGTGCCAGGTTTTGCAACATTACAGTTTTTCCTGTGCGGGGGGGGGCCACAATCAAGCCTCTCTGCCCTTTTCCGAGGGGTGTCACTAAGTCTATGATGCGAGTAGTTGAATCTTTTCCGGTTTTGTTTGTTTTTTCCGAATCGAATTCCATTTTCAGGGCTTCGTCTGGATAAAGCGGTGTCAAATTATCGAAATTGATGCGATGCTTTATTTTTTCGGGTTCATCAAAATTTATTTTGTTTACTTTCACAAGGGCAAAATACCGCTCCCCTTCTTTGGGGGCCCTTATTTGTCCTTCAACAATGTCTCCGGTGCGAAAACTAAAGCGCCGTACTTGGCTTGGGGAAATATAAATATCGTCAGGCCCGGGTAAATAGTTAGATTGGGGAGACCTTAGAAAGGCAAAGCCATCTGATAGAGTCTCAACCACACCGCCGCCAAAAATGGCTACATCATTTTCGGCTGATTTTTTTAGAATTGAAAAAATAAGGTCTTGTTTTTTCAGGGTACTGGCGTTTTCTATGTTCAGGGTTTCAGCCAAAGTAAGAAGGTCATGGGCTGACGTGGCTTTCAGGTCTTGCAAATTCATAAGTAATCACTTTCTTTTGGGGGATAATTAAAGAAACCAAAACTGATTTCATGTTTAGAGATAACACAATCTTTCTAAGAGGAAAAGCATATTTTTCATAAAATTGATTTTTTTTGAAGGATTGCTTAAAACATTTGTTATAACTTAGCTTATAAATAATTAATATAAGATAGTAGTAGTAGTATACCCTGTGAATCTTGTTGAGTTCTTTTATCCACAAGAACCCCACATAGTAGTTAGAGGTTTTATGTTCAGGGTGGCGCCAAAATCCTAGACTTTTTAATTGCTCCACAAATTTCACTTATGTCTATAGGTTTCTTGTGTGGAATAGTGTTTAGTGGTTTGTGGTGGGGAAGAAAAAGAATAACCTTAAGCCTTTTTGTTTAATTCAGAGTTGTGCACAAATTATACATAGGTTTTTAGAGGGACATGGCCTTTAGAAGAAGGTCTATATTATATTCCATCATTTTTATATAACTACTCGCGGGACCCTCTGGGCCAGATAAGGCGTCTGAATATAAAGTTCCTCCAATTTTGGCCCCAGCTTCCTTTCCAATTTGTTCAATTAGTTTTGGGTCTGAAATATTTTCTATAAAAATGGTTTTAACTTTCAAGGCTTTGATCTGTTTAATTAAGAAAATCACCTGGTGAACGCGGGCTTCAGATTCTGTGCTAATGCCTTGGGGGGCCATAAATTGAACCCCATAGGCGTTTCCAAAGTATCCAAAGGCATCGTGGGCTGTAATAATTTTCCTTCTTTCAGGGGGAATTTTGTCAATTTTTTCCCTAATTTTTTTATCTAGGTCTGTAAGTTTTTTATAAAAAATTTGAAAGCGGCGCTCATAATATTTTTCAGAAGATGGATCGATTTCAATTAATTTATCTCGAATGTTGGTAATATATATTTTTGTATTAGCAACGCTGTGCCATGCGTGGGGGTCTTGGACAACGGTCCCTTCAAAAACGAGCCTAGGGTAAATGTGGTCTGTCGCAACGACTAATTTCCCGTCACTTTCAGCAGCTGACATTAAGCGTTCTAACCAGCCCTCAAACCCTAGACCATTTATGAAAATGATTTGAGCATTGGAAATTTTTATAATGTCTGAGGGGCGAGGTTCATAAATATGGGGGTCCGAGTCTGGGCCCACAATACAATCAACATGAACTCGATCTCCTCCAATTTCTTTAACTAGATCAGCTAGAATGCTAAAGGTAGAAACAATCCGCAGGGGTTCTTTTGAAAAAGCAACACCGGAAACAAGAAACAGGAAACATAGAAAAAATAACTTCTTCATACTTAAAATCTAGACTTCGTATGTCGCAAAATACTTCCATGACGCCCAAAGCACAAGGAAAAAATGTAAATAAGACCAGCCACTAACACAATAGAGGGGCCAGACGGCCAGTCTGTGTAATAGGAAAGATAAAGCCCTACCAGCCCAGAAACTGCAGCAAGCAGGCTAGAAATTAAGAAAAGACTCCAAACCTGTTGAGCCCAAAAACGGGAACTTATAGCAGGAAGCATCATAATTCCCAAAGATAACAAGGTTCCCAATGCTTGAAAGCCAGAAACCAAATTCAAGACGACCAAACCTAAGAAAAGAAGATGATAGAAAGCGCCGCTTCCCCCAACGGATTGGAAAAAACTAGGATCAAAACATTCCATGACGAGGGGCCTATAGATAATCGCTAAAGCCAGCAGAGTTACTGTTGAAATAACCCCCATTAACACCAGGGTAGTAGAGTCTACAGCCAGCGCAGATCCAAACAAAATATGAATAAGATCAACGGTGTTATGACGAGTGGAGATAATGAGAACACCCAAAGCCAAGGCTATTAAGAAAAATCCGGCAAAACTAGCATCTTCTTTTAAAAAGGTAAACCGAGAAACAAGTCCTGCGAGCACAGCTACACACAGGCCGGCCACAATCCCTCCAACGCCCAGGGCAGGCAAGGAAAGCCCCATTACAATATACCCAATGGCAGCTCCTGGCAGAATGGCGTGGGATAGGGCGTCTCCCATAAGACTCATACGCCTTAAGACAAGAAAAACACCTACAGGGCCAGACCCCAGGGCCAAGCAGAAGCAGCTCACAAGAGCCTTCTTCATAAAACTGTAATTTAGGGGCTCTAAAAGGGCGTCGATCATGCTAAACCATTAAGTTTGTAAAGGATTGTTTGATGTGAGCATCTGTCAAAATCTTTTTTGTGGGGCCCCATCCCACACAACAGCGCCCAATTAAAAGGGTTTGTGGGAAAAATTCTCTTACCAAATCCAGGTTATGCAAGGCGATGATGATCGTTTTGTTTTTTTGGTGCCATTCTTTGATAAGATCCATCAAATGCATATAAGTTTGGTGATCAATGGAATTAAAGGGCTCGTCCAGAATGATTAAGGAAGAATCCTGCAAAATAATACGGGCGAAAAGCATTCTTTGAAATTGCCCCCCCGATAAATTTCCAATCAATTTTTGCTCAAAACCTTGCAAACCGACCTTATTGAGGGCATCCATAATTTTGGTATGATCTTCAGCTTTGTAACTTTTAAAAGCCCCTCTTCTGCGCCAAAGGCCCATACCAACCACATCATAAACGGTCAGGGGAAAGGAAGAATCCAAGTCTGTTTGTTGGGGAAGATAAGCCCGGTCACAAACATGTAAACAGTGGTGAATGACAGACCCTTTCGACGGCTTTACAAGTTTCTGAAGGGCTTTCAGAAAAGTGCTTTTTCCTCCCCCATTGGGGCCAACAATTGCTGTTAAGGACCCAGGTTCAAAAGATCCAGAAATATTTTCTATGGCTAAAGTGTTGCCATAGGAAACCGTTAAATTTTTAACGGTAATTTTATTTTGATGAATATCTGTGATCAAAGAGCCCACCAAATGCATAGCCACAGAAAGAAAATGAGCAAAGAAACCCAAGAAAAGCGCTTTAAAGAGCTATAAAAAAGAGGAAAAACCTTTATTTTACAAACTCCTTAGACAAAGATTCTAAAATATGGTCCAATTTTTTCTTAACATCTTCCGTTAATTCTTTTTTGGTTTCAATTTCCTTTAAAATGTCGTTATGTTTTTCACCCATTAAACTAAGAAGTTTTTCTTCAAAGTCTTTAACCAAGTTTGTTGGAATTTTGTCTAAAAATCCATTAACGCCCGCATAAAGGGCTATGACCTCTTGAGACAAAGAAAAAGGTTTATATTGAGGTTGTTTAAGTAAAGCTGATAACCTATCCCCTCGATCAAGTAACTGGCGAGTTGAGGGGTCTAAATCTGAAGAAAATTGGGCAAAGGCAGCCATTTCGCGATACTGGGCTAGTTCTAACTTCATACGGCCAGAAACCTGTTTCATAGCCTTTGTTTGGGCGGCTGATCCAACACGGCTCACGGAAAGACCCACGTTAATAGCAGGACGGAATCCTTGATAAAACAGATCTGTTTCCAAAAATATTTGCCCGTCCGTTATAGAAATCACATTTGTGGGAATATAGGCGGAAACATCTCCAGCCTGTGTTTCAATAATAGGAAGAGCAGTCAAAGACCCACCCCCTTTTTCATCACTTAACTTAGCGGCGCGCTCTAATAATCTTGAATGAAGAAAGAAAATATCTCCCGGATAAGCTTCACGTCCAGGGGGTCTTCTTAATAGCAAAGACATTTGCCTATAGGCAACGGCTTGCTTTGATAGATCATCATATACTATTAAGGCATGCATGCCATTATCGCGGAAATATTCCCCCATAGCGCATCCCGCATAGGGAGCCAAGAATTGGAGAGGAGCAGGGTCAGAGGCAGTGGCTGCCACAACAATTGTATAGTCTAGGGCGCCCTCATCTTTTAAGATCTTCACTAATTGGGCCACTGTCGATCTTTTTTGACCAATCGCCACATAAATACAAAAGAGTTTTTCCTTATCTGATTTATTGGCATTAAAACTTTTTTGATTCAGGATCGTATCTAAAGCGATGGCAGACTTCCCTGTTTGGCGGTCTCCAATAATCAGTTCCCGTTGTCCACGCCCAATTGGCACCAAACTATCGATAGATTTTATGCCAGTTGCCATGGGTTCATGGACAGACTTTCGGTCAATAATACCGGGGGCAGGGGTTTCAATGGGGTTATACTTCACGTCTTTTAATGGGCCTTTTCCGTCAATGGGCTCTCCAAGAGCATCTACCACACGGCCCAAAAGAGCAAACCCTACAGGAACTTTAATCGTTTCTCCCGTTAATTTGACCCTCATTCCTTCGCTAATGGCTTGGGCCCCACCAAAGACAACGGCACCTACGACGTCTTCTTCCAGATTCAGAGCCATGCCTTTAACTTTGTTTTCAAAAATCAATAATTCACCGGCTTGAACAGAATCCAAACCATAAATGGTAGCAATCCCATCCCCCACCGAAATGACCGTTCCTACTTTTTCTAAAGAGGTTTTATCATCAAAGTGTTTGATTTTTTCTTTTAAAATTTGACAAACTTTTACTGCATCAAAAGATGACATCTAAATTCCCATTTTTATCTTTAAAGAACTTATCTTGCCTTTTAAAGAATTGTCCCAATATAGGTTATCAGACCGCACAATAAATCCACCATGCAAATCTTTACAAGACTCAAAGATAATCTCAGTTTCATATCCTTTAAAATAGCTTTTTAAAAACTTTGTCAACATATGTTTCGTATCTTCATCTAAAGGATCTACTTTAACGTAAATTGTTTTTATCTTAGAAAAATTTTTAAACAGGGTTTCAAAACTGTTAACGAATTGAGAAAAGTAAGAAACAAGGTTCTTTTCCACCAATAAATCCAGAAATTCCCCTATCTGTTTAATTTTCAAAGCATCTCGAAGAATGATCTTTTTTTCATCTTTGGATAAAAGGGGGTTGCGAAGATAGTCTCCAAGGGCAGGGACCTTTTGAAGAATTTCCGCGCACTTTTTAAGTTCTTGATGAATCTTTTGCAAAACAGGGGCTTCCGCTTTATAAGACTCGAACAGAGCTAAAGCACAAGCATGGCCAATTTTTTGTTTTGCATCATAAAACATTAATGTCCCTTATTTCCCTTGGGGTCAATCCAGCCAATGTTGCCATCTTTTCGCAAATAAACCATGTTGAGTTCTCCATGGGATTTATTCCTGAAAAGAAGGGCATGATTACCGCTTAAATCTAATCTCATAACAGCTTCGCTGACAGAAATGGTGGGAACATAAGCTGTTGTTTCAGCGATTACAGAGGGTTGCTTGTGATCTTCATGGGTTTCATCAGATCCCTCTAAATTTCGATAGGAACTGTGCAAAATATATTGCATCCCTTTTTCTTCCTTAGAAAGGTCATGATTTGTGTGGTGGGCCTTTAGGCGCTCTTTATAACGACGTAGGTTGTTTTCAATTTTGTGAATGGCCCGATCAACGGATGTATAGCTATCTTCATTGTTTTCGTCTGCAAAAACAACGATACCCTGTCCAACATGGATTTCAATGGCCGTATGTATAAGATCGTGGTTTTTTTCAACGGTCACATGGTATGTGATCGCATGATCAAAGGACTTTGATAGAACGCGTTTTAAAGCTTCTTCAATATGGGCTCTAAGAGACTCTCCTAGATCAAAATTTTTACCGACTATATGTGTTTTCATGGTTTCTCCTGTTATGTTTAATCTAAACTAAATGTGCTTCCCAAATAAACGCGCTTCACGTCTGCATGATTAATAATAGACTTTGGCGTGCCTTCTGTCAAAATAACCCCATCATTCAAGATATAGGCCCTATCCACAAGACCCAAAGTTTCACGAACATTATGATCTGTAATTAAAATCCCAATTCCCCGTTCTTTTAAGTGAGTAATCAGATGACGAATGTCATGAACGGCTATGGGGTCAATACCAGCCAGGGGTTCATCAAACAAAATAAATTTGGGGCTTGTAGCCAAAGCACGGGCAATTTCTACGCGGCGGCGCTCTCCTCCAGAAAGGGCAAGGGCCGAACTTCTTCTGATGTGAGTGATAGAAAACTCAGCAAGCAGGGATTCCAACTTCTTATCCTGTTGGGCTTTTGTCATGTCTAAACTTTCAAGAACTACCCGAATGTTGTCTTCAACGCTAAGCCCCCGAAAAATAGAGGCTTCTTGAGGCAAATAACCAATGCCAAGACGAGCCCTTTGATACATAGCCAAGGGGGTAATATTTTTACCATTTAGAAGTATTTTTCCATGGTCTGGGCTAATTAAACCACAAATCATATAGAAGCAAGTGGTCTTTCCTGCCCCATTGGGGCCCAGCAGACCAACAATTTCCCCTTGTTTTACATGAATGGACACACCCCTTAAAACAGGCCGTTTTCCATAGGCCTTAGAGATATCCTCTGCTGACAAAACAAGTTCTTTTTCCTGAGTGTGTTGATCTTTCATGATTCTATTATATGAGACTTTATGCTTTCTACCATAAAAATCAGAGAAAATAAAATAAGTTCTGATGATTATAATCGCTGAAGGCTTGGTAAAAATTCAGAAAAATAAGATTCTGGGGTAATGATGTGTCCTTTAAGGTTCAATTCTTCTTCAGCTTCCCGCAGGGCTAAGGTCTCTCTTGCGAGTGTTTCTGGGTCGCTTATATCCCAACTAACTTGATACAGATGCCATTTTCCCATTAAATCACACGTGAAGAAATCTACTTCGCGTCTATTTTTTTTTGTTAAATAGTAATAAATTTCATCTCCTCTTCTTCTTAAATCTAAGTAAACAAGATTTTCAAAGTGGTGACCAAAATTAGACATTAAAGTAACAGAATAGGCTTTGGATAGTCCTGTGTCGACCGCATAAATCTTTCTAGGATTTGATTGCACTTTTCTTAAAGATTCTGCATAAAGTGGCACTGTAAACGCTAAATAACTGTCATTAATATATTCAAAATATTCATGCAGAGTACCTTTGCTGACACTAATTCCCTGACTTTTAAGATCTTCAAAAAGCTTGTTTACGGATACAAGACACCCTATGTTTTTAAGAATAATTTTAATCAATTGCCGAATCAAATGAAGATTCGTGATATTGTAGCGTTCAACAATATCCCTAAAAATAACGGTTGATACATAGTCCTGCAAAATTTTGGTGCGATCTTCTTGGTGTTCTAAGGAAATAACTTCTGGCAACCCACCTTGTTCAAGATAGGTTGTAAGATTTTTTTTAGACTGGTCCAAAGCTTTTTTTCCTAAAATCCCAGAAGGAAAAGAAAGATTTTTCTTTTCTAAAAACTCTTTGTAGTTGAAAGGCCAAACTTCAACGGCAAAAGATCGTCCTCGCAGAGAACTGGCTATTTCTTTACTAAGAAGTTTTGCCGAAGATCCCGTTAAATAAATTTTAACTTTCTTTGTGTCAAAATAACGGCGAACAACCTGATGCCAATTATCTACGTTTTGGATTTCATCTAAGAAAAGATAACATAAGGCATCATGGTTTTCTGGGTAAAAAGAGTAAAAATCATCTAGTAATCCAGCCAGTTGTTGTTGGGATAGCCCAGATAATCTGTCATCTTCAAAATTTATGTAAAGAATTCGTGTTAAAGGAATTTCCTTTAGTAAGGTTTTGATAGTTTGAAGCAAAAGATGTGTTTTGCCAGTGCGGCGCATTCCAATTGCAACCATAATTTTATTAGGAATATTTGGAAAAGTTCGTTCCCGGATAATGCCCTCTGGAAAATCTTTTATTTTATCGTGAAATTCTTCAAGCAAAACAGAAAATAAAGAATTATTATTCATAAGGTGTCCTTCTACAGAGGTACAGATTATAATAAATCTGTCCTTCTGTAAAGTTCTTATTCATATAAATAGGGGGAAAATAAAATAATCCATTCACAGAAATCAAAAATTATGTATGATGGGGATAAAAGGAAGGTAATGTTTAAAAGAATTTTCTATATTTTGCTGGGGGTACTTGTATGGGGGAATGCCTCTTGTGCAAAAAGGAATCTGGTTATTTCAGATATACAGCTCGGCTATGAAGAAAACAGAACACGGATTGCCCTTACTTTATCACAGCCTATCAATTTATATGTTCGTGTTGAGGCCAATTCAGGGGATATCCTGATTGAAGCCCCTGAAGACACGGTTTGGGATATTCCTTTTTATGTAAATGAAGCCCAGGGCAACTTTCAAAGCTATACCTTGAACAGTATTACAGAAAGCCCCAGGCTGTTAAGACTGTCCTTTAGTCCAGGAACTTCCGTTGCTGGGTACAGTTTGGAACCAACTCCAGTGGGTCAGTATCAGTTTCTGATAGATATTGTTACGGAAGAACCTGCTCCAGAGCCTGAGCCTGAGCCAGAAATGCCAATGCCCGAGCCAGCCCCTGTTCAAATTATGGCTCCAGCCCCTACGATCGTTGTAAATCCCATGGTTGAAATTCCCACGCCACCTGCTAATAAAATTACAGCCGTTAAAGTGGTTGAACAGAAAGATGAAACAACGTGGGTATCTATAACGTCTACGGCCCGGGAATATTTTAATTTCGATAGTCTGCCCCATGAGAAAAAAATCCTAATCTATGTGCCTAAAACAAATTGGGTAGATGTTGATACACACCTTAAGTCTTCTCCTTTGGTTCGCACGTACAGAGTTCAAGATACGGACCCCAATTTTTCTGTAGTTTCTATTGAAACTTATCGGGAAAACGCTGTTATTGACGAATTTATGTCCCCCAATTCTGATGGATCTAATGATTTTGTTTTAGTCATTGCAGATCGGCTTGCAACTGATGAAGAAAAAGGCAGATTAAAGCAAAAGAAGCAGGCAGAAACCTTGAACACTCTTCATCAAGAGAAGATTGCTTTGCAAGCTAAACTGCAATCGAATTTGATAGAAGCAGTTCAGGCCAAGAATTCTGAAAATCCTGAATTTTCTGCAGGGGCCACTTCCATGCCGGTTAATGAAAATGGCGAACAGTCAAGTATTTCTGCCAGTTCTTTAGGTGAAGTTGGTGAAACGGCGGCGCCCAATACCTCTGTTCTGGGTGGGGCAGGGCCCCTTTTTGATGCAGATACTGTTTCTGGAGTTGATGGAGACGCCCCAGTGGATTCACCAACGGACACTCCCGCACAAGAACCTGAGTGGGTTCTTCAGGCTAAACAGGAAGCACAATCAATTCAAGGGTAACAATGACTGTTTCCATAAATTCTATTTGTGTTTACTGTAGTTCTTCCGCCCATATAGATCTCAAATATAAAGAGCCTGTCCATCAATTTGGTCAGCTTTTAGCCAAGCACAATATTAAAATTGTTTTCGGCGGGGGACGTGTGGGGCTTATGGGGGTTGTGTCTGACGCTTGTATGGAGGCAGGTGGCGAAGTTTTAGGAATCACGACAGAGTATTTGGATCAGTATGAAATTGGCAGCAAAAACATCACAAAACTTATTGTTGTGGATTCCATGGAAAAACGACAAGAAAAAATGTTTGATGCCTGTGATGCGCTTGTTGTTTTGCCAGGGGGGTTCGGTACCTTGGCTGAGTTTTTTGATGTTTTGACGCGTAAGCAAATTGGTCTACATGCAAAACCCATTGTTATTGCCAACTTTTATGGATTTTGGGATCCTTTAAAGGATTTGATCCATCATATTGTTAAAACTGCTTTTGCCAGTGACACAGATGAAACCCTTTGTATGTTTGTGGATTGCATGGAAGACATTTTGCCAACTCTTAAAAAAATGCCTCTGATCAAGGTTGATCCAACAGAAAAGTGGTTTTAACTATAACGATAAATAAATAGACTTTTCACTTTTTTACTTCTCATCTATTGACATTTGGTATAATTACATGATATATATTTGTCTTGTCTAGACGGAATAAAAATATCGATAAAGAATTACTTGTTTCTTAGAAAACTTCTCCTAATTAATTCAGGAGGAAAAATTAAGGAGTACGAGTGAATTAAAGGTCGAGAGCTTCGACATGTACATTGCGTACATTAGAAGCTTGAGATCCTGCGAATTCACGACGTAATCGTTAATCTTTTACCCTGAAAAGGGGGTTATAAGAATCATTAGTGTTGCTCCGTAGAAGATGAGTAAGAAGTCTTAACGTCTGTAAAGACCTACGTGGTGCCGATGGATAGGGAAACACCATCGTTAAAGAAGATGATAATGGAATTGGCAG
>JBAWWO010000006.1 GCA_037146715.1 Alphaproteobacteria bacterium | reverse complement strand
CTTTTAGCTCTCTCCTTCAACCACGAACCACCCCTACTTATGCAACAAGGCCATAGCCCTGGCATCATTTGTAAGAACAAAACCTTCAAATGGCCTTATTTGAGAGCCCCCTTCAAGGGTAGGAAAGGATATAACTTCAGTTATTTCTAGAGAGAGCTTTTCTTGACAGGCTGAATAAGTATTCAGCCCGGACAGCAGTACTAAAAAAGCCACATAAAAAATCTTGTACATTACTAGTCTCCTAATTTTGTTAGGTCGAACCTTATAGAAATGATAACCGTATCGCAAGATATTTTTAGAATTACTTCGGTGTTCAAGATGATCTTGTGTTCTATTCTTGGTGATAGCCCCTCGAGTCTAAGCCCGAGGGGTGCAAAGGGAGAGGTTGTTTACTTCTTTCGTCGTAAAAAGGCGGGGATATCCATATCCTCTTGTTCAGCTGAGGCGTCAGTTGGCTGCACAACAGAAAATTCAGCGCGTCCTTGGTCAATGAAAGGTTCTGTCTGAACTTTCTTTTTGAATCCAAGTCTTTCAAAAAAAGAACTTTTTTCAGGTGCAGCAGGCGCAGCCATAGGAGAATGAGCAAGTTGTTCCAGGGTTGGCTCTTCAAGGGGCTGTATTTCGATAATTTCTTCAGATTCTTCTAAGGATTCAGGGGCGTCTCTAAAATCTTCGGCCTCCATAGTAACTTTGAAATCCAGTTCTTGCTGATTGATGGGCACAGTTTTCTTTGGTTCCTGGGCAAACTTAGAGGGTGCGCCTTCTTGCACGGATTTTGGTTCAATGCCGGTGGCGACCACAGATACCCGAATCTTACCGCTGATGCGGTCATCAAAAGTGGATCCAAAGATGATATTGGCGTCCGATTCCACTTGCTCACGAATGTGGTTAGCGGCTTCATCAACTTCATATAGGGTCATATCCATACCACCGGTGATGTTGATCAAAACGCCACGGGCACCCTTCAAAGAAACTTCATCTAGCAAGGGGTTGGCAATGGCGGCCTCTGCGGCCGTAAGGGCGCGGTTTTCGCCTTCAGCTTCGCCTGTTCCCATCATGGCTTTGCCCATTTCGCTCATGACTGTACGCACGTCGGCGAAGTCAAGATTAATAAGGCCTGGCATGATCATCAGATCGGTTACACCCCGAACGCCCGAGTACAAAACGTTGTCTGCCATGTTAAAGGCATCCGCAAAGGTTGTTTTACTGTCGGCCAACCGGAAAAGATTTTGGTTGGGAATGATGATGAGTGTATCAACATTTTTTTGGAGTTCCTTGATGCCAGCTTCAGCTGTTTTCATGCGGTGCCCACCCTCAAAGTGAAAGGGCTTGGTCACAACGCCAACGGTTAAAATACCCAAAGCCCGGGCGGCTTTTGCAATAACGGGGGCTGCCCCTGTTCCCGTTCCACCACCCATACCGCCGGTGATGAACAGCATATGTGCCCCGCGAATAGAATTTTCAATATGTTCCAGAGTTTCTTCGGCAGCAGCGCCACCAATGTCAGGTTTTGATCCGGCGCCCAATCCTTGAGTTAGTTCATGGCCCAGCTGAATACGTTGAGGCGCCAAAGATTCGCGCAACGCTTGCGCATCTGTGTTAGCTACAATAAATTCAACGCCCTCTAAATTAGACCGAATCATATTGTTCACGGCATTCGTGCCCGCGCCCCCAACACCCATCACAACAATCTTTGGTTTTAAATTCTCAAAATTACTTTCAGCCATTTTTTGTCCTCATCAAAATATAGTTTTCACCCAAGTTTTCACAGAATCAAACCAGGATTCCGCTTCCAGGGTTTCTTGTTGTTGATACATATCCTTCATTGCAAAGATCAAAAGCCCCGTGCACGTTGCAAAGGATGGATTTAAAGCAGACTCAGATAATCCTTGCAGTTTACTGGGTTTTCCCAGTCTTACTTTCTTGCCAAGAACCCTTGAGGCTAAATCTTTAATACCAGGCATTTGACTGCCTCCCCCCGTTAAGACAACCCTTTTACTTGCTATTATATGCATATTAGATTGGGCAAGTCTATCTTTTATGATTTCAAAGATCTCTTCCAGACGTGCCTGAATAATAGACGTTAAGAAGGTCTTTTTAATGGGCGATTCGTGGGCATCGTCCCCCATTTGGGCAACAGATAAGGTCACATGATCATCAGCCATGGTATGCACAGCTGTTCCGTGTAAAGTTTTAATGCGTTCCGCTTGAGCAAGGGAAGTTGAAAGCCCGTGGGCAATGTCACTAGAGATATGACGCCCGCCTAGTTGAAGAGATTCCGTATGGATGACCTGGCCTTCAACAAATAGGGCGATATCAGTGGTCCCCCCCCCTATATCAATCAAAGTAACGCCTAGCTCTGTTTCATCGTCTCCTAATGTTGCAAAGCTGGATGCGATGGAAGAAGCTACAATAGCTTGAATGCCCAAATGGCACCGATGAATACAGTTGACCAGAGTTTGAACCGGACCTTTGTCCCCTGTAATAATATGCAAAGAACAGACAATGTTTTGCCCAATCATGCCTCGCGGGTCCTGAATGCCTTTGCGGCCATCGATGGTATAGCTTAAGGGAATGGCATGGATGATTTCAAAGTCTTTTTTTTCATCCACATGAGTTGCCTGTGAAATCATATGATTCAGATCTTCGTCTGTAATGGGGCGAGAGGGGATCTTCAGGCGGATATTAATAACTTCAGAAATTAAATGTTCACCAGAAATATTAACAACCACATCCTTAATGGTCAGGCCCGCCATTTTTTCTGCCGTATTCACAACGTTTAGAATGACATTTTCAACGGCCTCCATATCAACAATAACATTGTTTTTGATGCCTTTTGAGGCGTGTTGACCGACCCCTAGCACATGAAGTGTTTCCGTCTTTAAATCACATTCGGCAATCATGCAAGATGTTTTGGTACTGCCTAAATCAATAGCTGCTAGAATTTTTTTATTTGTGAGGAGAGAATTTTGCATAATTTACGAAATGATTACCTTGTTCTTGATGCGCCAATCTATTTTTGTTTTTGCCTTTGCCATAAGCTGGTGAGATTGCTCTAGCCTTATAAATGTATCTAATGCTTGTTTTTGGCCAGATTCGGGTAACATAAGCATAATGCCATTTTTCAGTTTCAAATTCCATCGACGATTCCCAATGCGCACACAAGCCAAAACTTCTTTTGAAAAATCTGGGTAAGAGATTAAATCTTCTTGTAATTCTTTTGCGGCTTTAGGGGCGCCTTCCCCCATGACTAAGGGTAAATCTTTGTGATCATCAATATTAATGTGAGGGATTGGGTTGCCGGTCTCATCAATGACATGCAAAACTTTTTTGTGTTGCCACAGGGCGATTGGGGTGCGCTCATCTAACACAATCTTTAAGGTATTAGGCCAATGGCGTTCCACGTGTACTTTTCTGACCCAAGGAAGCACAGAAAGTTTTTGGTAACTGCTTTCTGGATCAAACTTGAGAAAGGGATCTCCAACGCCTACCTGCAGGATTTCAAAAATATCTTCTTGGGGGGTGCGTTTATGGCCTTCAATTACGATATTTTCAACGACTAAACCATAGCTAGCACCGGTTTGATGGATTGACTCTTGAATAGCATCCGTGGCTCTTGTGATGTGTCCTGCGTGCCAGGCCCAGCCGGTCACAATCCCAAACAGAGCAAGCACCAAAAGGATGATCTTAAAACGCAGGGCAAAAGGACTCGCAGACGAGCGATAGCGTCCCTTTGTTTTTAACGTCTTAATCCTTGACATAAACCATCCTCAATCAACCAACTCACTAACTTATCAAAACTAATTCCAACGTGGGATGCCACATCTGGCACAATGGATAAAGTTGTACAACCAGGTTGGGTATTAATTTCCAAAATGCACACTCGACCCGTTTTAGGGTCATACCGAAAATCAGATCGGCTGACTCCGGCACATCCAATGATTTTATGGGCCTTTAAAGCATAGTCCATAATGTTATCGTAAACTGGTTTGGGAACAGGAGCAGGGAAAATATGGTCTGTCACGCCGTCTGTATACTTTGCCCGATAGTCGTAAAAACCTTGCTTAGCTCTTAACTCAATAACCCCAAGGGATTTATCTCCCATGACAACACAGGAAAGTTCATACCCGGGGATGTACTCTTCAACCAGTACTTCCTTTTGGAAGGACCACGAAAGCCTATTGTTAATAGGCCCATCTTCTTCATGAATAATGTGTACACCAACGCTGGACCCTTCATCTAGGGGTTTTATCACATAGGGGGTATGCATAGGATGCCTATCTTGAATATCATCCCAATTAAAAACACCCCCTTTGGCGCAGGGAATCCCGGCCAATTCAAAGAATACTTTGGCTGTTGGCTTGTGCATGGCAATGGCAGACGCGCGCGCGCCTGAGTGAGTATAGGGAATTTCTAAAATATCCAGGATGCCTTGAAGACGGCCATCTTCCACATACATGCCATGAAGGCCATTGAAAACAATATCGGGTTTAGGGGTTAAGAAATGAAGCAATTCTTCTAAGTTGTGCGTAAGATCCAAAGCTTTTACTTGGTATCCTTGACGCTGTAAAGATTCCAACATAGCTTTGCCCGAGCTTAAAGAGACTTCCCGTTCCGTGTTCCAGCCGCCCATTAATAGGGCAACTTTCGTTTCTTTTGGATTATGTGCTTTGCGGGTTGTCATTTCTTGTTCCTTTCTCCTAGGCGCTTTATTTCCCATTCTAGCATAATTCCGAATTTTTCTAAGACTTTTTGTTGAACAGTATCTCCAAGTTCTTCTAAATCACTAGCTGTGGCCGTGCCCGTGTTGATCAAAAAATTACAGTGTTTTTCTGAAACTTGGGCGCCACCAAGGACAAGCCCCCGGCATCCAGCCCGATCAATCAACTGCCAAGCTTTTTCGTGCGGGGGGTTCTTAAAAGTGCTTCCTCCCGTCTTTGCCCGAATGGGCTGAGTTTCTTCCCGCGTTTTCATAATCGTTTCTAGCTTTTCCAGAATGGCAGAAGGGGTATCTTTTATTCCCTGAAAGGTGGCCTCTAAGACAACTGATATATCAGGCAGATTGCTGTGGCGATAGGTGAGTTCTAGATTTTGGGGTTTCAGAACATGTATCTTTCCTGCGGCATCCAAGACCTTGCAAGAGATAAGCCGGTCCTTAACTTCGCTTCCGTAAGCCCCGGCATTCATTTTTATGGCGCCGCCAATGGTACCTGGAATCCCAACTAAAAACTCAAGGCCGCCGATGCCTTGTTGGGCGGCCTCTAAAGCCATAGTGCGATCTAAAGCTGCGGCCCCTGCAGTTACAGTATCGTTTACAAAAGTAATATGGTTAAAGCCTTTTCCCAGTTTAATAACAACTCCGGGAAGGCCTCCATCACGGATCAACAGGTTCGATCCAACACCAATGACTTGCCAGGGAATGTCTTTGGAAAGGTTTCGCAGGAAATGTTCTAGGTCTTTTTCATCAGCGGGTTTGAACAAAACCTCAGCTTGTCCGCCAACGCGAAACCAAACCTGTGATTTAAGATCAGCATTGGGAACATATTTTCCCCGAACAGCAGGAAGTTTTTCTAGCAAGGCAAGCATGGATCAATCAAGTTTTTTTAGGTCATCTTCCAAGGCATAGGCCCATTGAGTGATGGACCCAGCCCCCATGAAAATGACGTAGTCACCTGGGTGGGCAATAGCTTTGATTTTTTCAGGAATCTCTCCAGGGGATTGGATGATATCAACGGGGAATTTCAGATGAAGGGCAACAGCTTTAGCCAAAGCGATATGGTCTGCGCCAGGAACGGCAGATTCTCCTGCCGCATAAACGGGCGCTAGAATCAAATGATCAACACCCTGGAAACAGGTTGAAAAGTCTTCAAAAAGATTATGAAGGCGGCTATAACGATGGGGTTGCATCACCACAATGATTTTTTTTGCAGCAACGCCCTTGGCAGCACTTAGAACCGCTTTGATTTCCGAGGGATGATGGGCGTAGTCATCAATAATACTTACCCCGTTCCATTCGCCTACTTTTGTGAAGCGGCGCTTGACGCCCTGAAAACTGCTTAAACTTTCGTGGATGGTTTGGTCATCAACTTTGAATTCAAAAGCAATAGCAATGGCCGCCAGAGCATTCAACACATTGTGATCTCCATGGAGATTCAGGTGGACGCCTTTTAGGTGATGATTTTTATAGGTCACGTCAAAGACCATACCCTCGGGCGTTGCCTTTACGTTATGGCCCATACAGTCAGCTTTCTGTTTGACCCCATAAGAAATAAAACGACGATTTGTAATATGGGGCGTTAGACTATTGACGACGGGGTGATCTGTGCACAACAAGGCAAATCCATAGAATGGAACCTGTTTGGCAAAGCTTAGGAAGCTTTCTTTAAGAATTTCAAAAGTTTTGTAGTGGTCCAAATGTTCTGGGTCAATATTGGTAATAACGGAAATGGTTGAAGGGATTTTGATAAAGGTGCTGTCTGATTCGTCAGCTTCAACCACCATCCAATCGCCCGTTCCAATAATTGCATTGGTTTTTAAAGAGTTAATAATGCCCCCATTGATAATGGTTGGTTTTAAGTGAGCGGCTTTTAAGATTGAGCCAATGAGGGAAGTTGTTGTGGTTTTGCCATGGGACCCTGAAATGCAAATGGATGATTTAAAACGCATGATTTCGGCCATCATCTCAGATCGATGCATAACCGGAATGCCTTCTTTTCGGGCCTGTATAATTTCTGGGTTATCAAAGTGAATGGCTGTTGAATGGACAACAGCGTTAACGCCCTTTACATTTTCAGCCTTGTGGCCAATAAACACGGGAATGCCATCTTTTCTAAGGCGTTCTGTGTTGCTGTTTTCAACCTGATCGCTGCCCTGGACTTTGTACCCCATGCTATGCAGAATTTCCGCAATGCCGCTAATACCAATACCGCCAATCCCAATAAGGTGAATGGTTCCAACAGAAAGGGGCGCAATTTTCATCTAAAATATTCCTTAATAAAATTAGGCAGAACCTGCTGCCCTGAATATTATACTAACTGCAAAAACTTTTGGGATCAAATGTTTTTGGGAAAGCTTTCTAAAATATCAGCTAACTTGTCATTAGCATCTAATTTGGCCAGATGATGAATGGTTGTGGCGGTGTTTTCAAGCAATTTTGGATGGGAAAACAGGTTTTCTAATAGGACGCATAATTCATGGGGAAGGGCAGGGGATTCCTTTATCATCCAGCCAGCTTCTCGCTGAGTTAAATTTAGGGCGTTATAGGTTTGGTGGTCGTCCATGGCATAGGGAAAGGGAATAAAAATGGCTGGGCGGCCAACGGCTTCTAGCTCCATAACAGTGGATGCTCCTGATCGCGTGATGATCAAATGAGCTTTTTGGTACTGTGTATGAATATCAGTAAAAAAGGGTTTTAAGTCAGCGGCAATACCCACGTCTTTATATAAAAGTTGCGTTGTTTCTAAGGTTTGTGGCTGGGCTTGTTGAACCAGATGTAGCCTTTTTTTTAGGGGTGAGGGCAAAAGATTTAATGCTTCAGGAATCAGGGTTGAAAAACTTCTGGCCCCTTGACTCCCTCCAATAATAAGAAGATTAATGGCCCCTGTTTTTGTGAAGACTTTATAAGGGGAGGGTGAAATAGATCTGATTTTTTCCCGGATAGGATTTCCTGTCACCACCACTTTATTCTGGTATTTTTCAGCCAATCCATAAAGGGTGGGGAAGCAGCTGGATATATGCTTAGCAAAGGGGCAAAACCATTTGCTGACGCGCCCTACAAAGGCGTTTTGTTCGTGAAGTATAAAAGGTTTCCTTAAAAGTGTTGCAGCCAAGATCAAAGGGAAGGTGGTGTAGCCGCCAAAGCCAATGATGCCCTGGGGTTTTGTTTTAAGAATAAGATGAAAAGTTCTGGCAAAGGCCCAAGGCAACTCAAAGGCTAGTCTTATTTTTTTAAGCAGAGTATTTCCAGATGTTAGGTGCAGAATAAAAGATTCTTTGCTAGGGGTATACTGAAGGGCCCGTTGGTCAATGACTTCAATAACCGGATGACCCCGTTTTCTAAGAGTTTCTGCTAAGGCTTGAGCGGGAAATATGTGCCCCCCCGTGCCGCCGGTTGTAATCAAAAATAGAGAAGATTTAGATGTGTTTGTCATCAAGGCGTTTCTTTGTAAAACTAAGCAAAATGCCTGCACTTAAACCGATGGATAGAAGAGAGGATCCTCCATAACTTAAAAAGGGCAGAGTCATGCCCTTAGTGGGAATCAAATGTAAGCTGGATGATATGTTTACAATTGCCTGCAGGGCAATTTGAAAAAACAAGCCACTAATGGCTAAAGACAGAAAACTATTATGTTCTTTGTGGGCAAAGTAGAAGCCCCGTAAAATAAAGAACAAGAACAAACCTAAAATAAAAAGGCATGCAAATAGGCCAAACTCTTCTCCCGCTACAGAAAAGACGAAGTCAGCATGGGCATCGGGTAGATTTTTTTTAACAAGGCCTTCCCCTGGGCCACGGCCAAACCATCCGCCATTTCGGAAAGCTTGTAAGGATCTCTCAATTTGAAAATGATCTCCTGCGGCGGGATTGAGGAAACGGTCAACACGGCTAGCCACATGGGGGAATAAAAAGTAAGCGCCAATAGACCCAGCCAACCCAACGCTAGAAAGTACAGAAACCCACATCAGGGGCAAGCCTGCCAGAAAAAACTGAAAAAACCATATGCCCGTAATGACAAAGGCCATGCCAAAATCGGGCTGAATAATGATCAACAGTAAAATAGAGGCATACAAAAGAACAGACAGCATTCTGCCGCTTAAGGGACCATCAATGTGTTTGCTGAGCAGCCAGGCTGTGGCAACGGCAAAGGTTGGCTTCACGAATTCTGAGGCTTGTAGAGAAAAACCGAACAGATTGATCCAGCGACGGGCCCCTTTGATCTCCATCCCAATAATGGGCGTTAGCATTAACATGACAATGCAGGTGCCTAAAATAAGCCAACACAATAATCTTATAAGATTTGGATTGTTAAGGGAAACCCCAACCATCAAAAATAAAGAAAGAAACGTAAAAATGACGTGGCGTTGCACAAAGTAAAAGGTTGGTAAATGGATAGTGTGGGCAACTGAAGGGCTTGCAGAAAAGCTTAGAAAAATCCCCACGATGAAAAGGGTAAAAATGCACAGAAAAGTCCATCGGTCGATGGTCCACCACCACCGGCCCAATAAGCTGCGATCCGTGCGCGAAAGAAGATGCTCAAGCATAGTTCTAAGATAAAGGAATGGGGGGGAATTTGGAAGAGCTTTTACAAGGCCAAACTTTTTTTCAAAATTCTTGAAAATTTTGCTATGATAAAAGGACAGGATTTAAAATAACAGGAAATGGGGCAGGTAGAATGCGATTATTTTTAATTGCTTTGGGAATATGGTTGGTGGGGTTTTCAGCCTTTGCGCTAAGACCCTTGGGGTGCTATTTGAAATCATCTTCCGAGTGCGAAAGATTTGGAGTTTTTATTACAGAGTTAAAGCGGGGATGTGTTTCGGGTAATCAAAAATGCGCTCTTTCCTATTGTAAAAGCCAATTCTGTAAACCTAGGGAAAATATTTCTTATAAGGAATTGTTGGCTCTGCCCAGATTTATGTCTACCAATTACTTACTTGGAACCTCTCATATTTCCTATCATCAACCATTCGTTGCGTGTGGAGTTATATGCTCTGACCCTAAACTTTTAAAAATTTTGGATAATGGAAGGGCAGGGGCCTATACGACGTATTATAAATCAGCAGAGCAAGATCTTGAGCCTTATCTAACCTATCGTCAGCAACACCAATCTTTAGAGGTTATCAGAGAGTATTTAAGAATGGATAGAACAGCCACATTTAATGAGTTGTTTTATGGAGCATCTTGTTTTCGATCTGCTGGACATACTTTAAATAAAGAAATTAAAATTCCTTCAAAAACAGATAAAGGAATGATCGAAGAATGTTACAAAACTTCTCAGGAACTTCTTGTTAATGTCTTGAAGATTTTAAAAGAAGAGAACCTTTTTAGGGGGGAACCGGAAGAATATGATGTGGATGAGTTGGTGGCAGATTTTCTGAAAGTAAAGAAAAAATAGCAGGGGATCTACTGCGAAAGCGCTGCTTTCAATAAATCATTTACCATTTGGGGATTCGCCTTTCCAGCGGATTTTTTCATGATTTGCCCTACAAAGAACCCGAATAGTTGTTCTTTGCCAGCCTTGTAGTCAGCAAGCATTTTAGGATTCTCTTTCAGAGTGTCGGCAATCATAGATTCCAGGGCGGAAGTATCTGTAATTTGCACCAGGCCTTTTTCATCAACAATGGACTTGGGGGCTTTATGAGTATTCCACATATCCAAAAATACTTCTTTTGCGATGCGACCAGAGATCACATTGTCCTGCATCAAGTCGACAAGTTCCGCTAGATGGGTGCTAGAAATGGGGGATTCTAAAACAGTTTTATTTTCCTTGTTCAGAAGCCCAAATAAATCTCCCGTTAGCCAGTTTGATACCAGTTTGGCGGTGTTTTTATCTTTATATTTTTTCCAACCAGCTGTTTCTTTTACGGTATTTTCATAATAGTGAGTTGTTTCTAGGTCATCTACCATCAATGTGGCATCATACAGGGGCAAACCATATTCTTCCATAAATCGTTGGCGCTTTGCATCTGGTAATTCCGGCATGCCCAAACGAAGGGATTCAATGTATTCAGGGGCTAGATGTATGGGCAACAGGTCTGGATCTGGGAAATAGCGATAGTCGGGCGCATCTTCTTTAGACCGCAAGGATCTTGTTTCTTGTTTGTTATGGTCATAGAGGCGGGTTTCTTGTAAGACGCCTTCACCGGATTCTATGAGTTTTGTTTGTCTTAAAGCCTCAACTTCAATGGCCTGCCCAATAAAGCGAATCGAATTCACGTTCTTAATTTCTGCCCGAGTTCCCAAGGGTTTTCCTGGTCGATTTACGGATACGTTCACATCAGCGCGCAGGCTGCCTTCTTCCATATTGCCATCACTTGTTCCTAAATAACGAAGCAACAAACGCAAAGCTTTCACAAAGGCCATGGCCTCTTCAGGAGAGCGCATATCAGGTTTTGTTACAATTTCCATTAATGCAATGCCAGATCGATTCAAATCAATGCAGGTATTTTTCACGTGCAAATCATGAATGCTTTTGCCGGCGTCTTGTTCTAAGTGGATGCGTTCGATGCGTACTTTTTTAATGATTCCCTTGTCCAGGGTAATATCCAAATGTCCTTCTCCGACGATGGGGTAATAAAATTGACTAATTTGGTACCCCTGTGGCAAATCTGGGTAAAAATAGTTTTTTCGATCAAACATGGAAAATTTATTGATTTGAGCATGAATGCCCAGACCTGTCTTAACCGCTTGTTCAACACAGTGTTTGTTCAGAACAGGAAGCATGCCTGGAAATGCCGCATCAACTAACGCAACGTTAGAGTTAGGTTCAGCATTAAAATTAGTGGCTGCCCCTGAAAAAAGTTTTGAGTGGGAGGCAACCTGCGCATGGACCTCAAGCCCAATCACTACTTCCCAATCACCAGTGTTTGTAGAAAGCCAGTAGGGTGATGACATCTTAGATTTCCTTTATGGGCTGAATTTCAAAGTTTACAAAGGTTTCCAAAGCGTAGGCTGCATTAAATAAAAGGCTTTCGCTTAAAGCGGGCCCGATCAGTTGCATACCCAAAGGAAGATTATTCTTAGAAAGACCGGCAGGCAGGGAAATGGCAGGAACGCCAGCCAAATTACTTGTCACGGTAAAGATATCTTGCAGATACATGGCAATAGGATCTTTAATATTTTCCCCCAGTTTAAAGGCTTCCCCTGAGGTGGTTGGGGTTAAAATTAGATCAACCGTTTTAAAGGCTTCAACGAAATCATCTGCTACTTTACGACGTACCCGTTGGGCCCGAACATAATAGTCTTCATAGCTTCCAGAAGACAAAACATAGGTTCCAATTAAAATACGGCGCGTTACTTCGTCACCAAAGCCTCGTGTGCGGGTGTTGCTGTAAATTTGTTCCATCGATTTGCCATCAGCGCGCAGTCCATACCGGACGCCGTCATAGCGAGCTAGGTTAGAGGATGCTTCAGCTGGAGCAATGATGTAATAAGTAGGCAGACCATATTTTGTGTGAGGCAAGGAAATAGGAATAATTTCAGCCCCCATTTCTTGAAACCATAGAGCAGATTTTTCCCATAAACTTTTTATTTCAGGATCAATGCCGGGCATATCATATTCTTTGGGGATCCCAATTTTCAAGCCCTTTACATTGCCTGTTAGAGTTTTTGTATACTGGGGCACGGGAATATTCAAAGATGTTGAATCTTTTGGGTCGTGGCCGGCCATATATTCCAAGAGCATTGCCGTATCATAAACCGTACGACCAATAGGAGAGGGGTGATCAAGGGATGAAGCGAAGGCAACAACTCCAAATCGAGAACAAAGCCCATAAGTTGGCTTTATACCGACAAGGCCACATAGGGAAGCTGGTTGACGAATGGATCCTCCAGTATCGGTTCCAATGCCGGCCAAAGCTGTTCCTGCGGCTACTGCAGAGGCAGAACCGCCAGAAGATCCCCCAGAGGTAAGATCGGCATCAGGTTCGCTTGATGATCTCCAAGGATTTATAGAGGGGCCATAGCAACTTGTAATAGTGGACGATCCCATAGCAAACTCATCCGTGTTCGTTTTTCCCATGCTCACAACGCCGGCATGAAATAATTTCTCTGTCACGGTTGAATCATAGGGGGGAATAAATCCATCAAGTATCTTAGAAGCCGCAGTTGTTTTTACCCCTTTTGTGCAAAAAAGGTCTTTGATAGCCAAAGGAAGTCCCTCTAGGGGGCGTGCTTCATTTTTTTTATAACGCAAGTCCGATTCTTTTGCTTTTTCGAGGGCCTGGTCAAATGTTTCGGTAATATAAATATTAAGGTGTCTGTTTTTTTCAGCCTCAGCAATATAAGCGGTGACCACTTCCTTGACAGACACTTCTTTTTTCTGAAGTAAATTTTTGAGATCTTTAAAAGTAAATTTTACAAGTTTTTCCATACGGTGACTTACTCTACAATTTTTGGCACAAGGAAATAGTTGAATTCTTTGTGGGGTGCATTTGACAATACATCAAGATCTGTATTGGGTTTGTTCACTTTATCTTCCCGCAGAGGGGTGTTGGGGATCAGGTCAATAACGGGGCTGATCATAGGAGCTGTGTCAGATACGTCTACCTCTTTTAATTGGTCAATCCAATTAAAAACTTTGGCAAGGCGCTCAGAAAACTCAGTTAAATCATCAGGATCTAAGCTAAGTCTGGCTAGACGTTCAATGCGTTCGATGTCTTCTTTACAAATTGTCATTTTCTAGAGGACAAAATACAAGCAGATCATCGAAATGTCTAGAAAAATGTGTTTCTTTTTTCTTACACCATAAACTCATCTTCTTCTGCAGTTGTCGAGGGGGCGTCTGGAGGGAAGAAGCTAGGGTGACTTAAAGGGCTTGGAGAAGTAGGTGCGCTTCTTCTAGTAGGGGAAGAAGGTGTGTTTTTTCCAGGGGAAGTAGTTGCGCCTTTTCTAGGAGGGGAAAATGCTGTTGATGCCTTCCCAAAAGGAGGTGTTGATTGTGACACGGGGATTGGTCTATGTAAGTCTGGGACTATAGGCAGTTTGCGCACTGGGCCTTTGGGGGGGGTGAACATAGAAGGAGACGCAGAAAAAGAAGGCAGCAATTTACTGCTTCCAGAAGGAAGAGGGGACGGTGTTTTCGGTATTGTGCTTGTATGGGAATTAGCGCGATCTCTTGATTCTTGATTTGCGTCATGGGGTGGAGACAAAAATTGAGAAGATTGAGACAAGTTTTGGCGAGTAACTTTCAGATTGGTCAATCCAGGGTCTTTAGAGAGGTGAAGGACTGGAGGCGTGCTATCTGAGCGCTGTCTTTGAAAGCCATGTTTTTCAAGTTTGGACTCACTATTAGATGGGCTGCTACTGGAACTCTGTCTTCGTATGGCGGGATGCACTTTAGTTAATGGTGCAGGTACATTTAGTTGTGGAGCGATGGATTTTTTAGGGGCATGCGCCTGTAGTGGAGGGTTAATGCGTGGGCGATGTTGTGGTGCTGGCGCAAACATGGCAGGCACAGACTTAATAGGATGAAGAGAGGCAGAGTCTGACCGTGGTTGTTGTTCCACAAATATCACAGGACTTGATCGAACACTATGAACCGGGCGATCTATGAAAACTACGTTTCGATGTTCGATGGGGATTTCTGATGCCGAAATATCGTCCCAAGGCTGTTTTTTCTTTGTAGGAAGGGGCTGTGTTGTAATAACTTCTTTAGAGGCATCTGAAGATTCTTGTTCAGCCGAATTTGGTTCAGAGTCCTGCCGTGTGGGGGAATAGGGCTCTTCTTCTATGGCAGATTCTCTGTATGCACCTCTTTCCCTATTTCTTTCTCTGTTTGGTTTGTCTCTAAAATAAACTTCTCTTTCTCTTTCGCGGTCGCGGCCTCTGCTGCGCAGTTTTGGGCTGCCTCTAAAATCATCAAGTGAGTCAAGGGTTGATGTGCCTCTTGGGTATACGGATGCATTGAAGGCCGCTGAACGTCCTCGAGGGGATGTTGGAGAGAGGGCCGCTTCTCGGGCAGGAGAAGGAGGGATATCAGCAGAATCCTTAGTTTCTTGGTGATTTCTCGCAAGAGCTCCTCCTCCACCGAGGACGTTTAGAATAATACTGATAATAGCATAATTCGGATTATGGGCCAGCAAAACTGCAGCAGCAGCGCCGAGGTCCCCAATAAATGTTCCTGAGACAATATGTTTTGTTTTGACTAAATTGACACAATAAGCGCAGTCTGAAAACACTTGTGTGGGGGATAAAGGGGTTCCGCAGCCTAGTAAACAGGCATTACACCAGCACCAACTGTCTTCTCGGGTGCCACAAAATAGAAAATTTTGCAGTGACCAAGTGTTGTAATCCAAATGGCAATGCTTGGGCATCACACACCAACAGGAATACGTATCATAACATCGAGATTGTTGATCTACGTAAAGTTTTGCGATGAATTTTTGTGCACTATTGCGGGCTAATGCATGGCCACCAAGCATTGCGATGGTATTGTACTTAGAGGCTTCTGCCATCAAACCAATATTAGAA
The DNA here is from genome assembly GCA_037146715.1 of Alphaproteobacteria bacterium. NCBI lineage: Bacteria > Pseudomonadati > Pseudomonadota > Alphaproteobacteria > Alphaproteobacteria bacterium. The sequence continues at coordinate 45,765 of JBAWWO010000006.1, read as the reverse complement.
TAGTATTGGGATAACCAGTAACTTGCGTGGATAGTTGCGGGCGTTTCTGTGGTTGCGAGTAATAATAAAATATTAAGCCCCTTTGGTCCCTCAGGCGCAAGACTTGGTAAGAGCTTTGCAGAAAGTCCAGAGTTCTTTTTGTCTAACAAATTCAGGTGGAAAAGACCAAAGATAAGCAAAGAAAGAGGTTCCTTTAGGCGTTGTAGAAGTTCTTTTGTTTCGCGAAAAGTCCCTATTTGGGAGTCATAAAAATCTTCGTCAGGGTCTTCCAGCAAAGATAAAGGATCTATGCTTTGTACGGCTGTTTCTCGTATCGTTACGAGCATTTTATTTATAAGATAATTCATCAGAGGACTATCCAAGAGATCGTTTATAGGTCTTCCGTAGACTTTTATGTCAAGCATTGAAGTTGCTTGGTTCATAAGGGCGGGATTTCTGAAAACTCTATTTGGAATTCTAGATTCAATAATAACCAGTCCTAGAAATTTTTTTGCCTGCTCGACAACAGAACTTGTTGAGTTGAACCATTTGTTCTTATTTTCTTCTGTCAGTAAATTTTTAGGATTTCCGGTTTTGTAGGCAACATCAAATGGATCGTCAATTCCACTTCTGGACACAGACAAAAAACAAGTAATAACAAAGAAAATTAGAAGAAAATACCTAATCATATTTACCCTGTTCTTTTTCTTTTATGATAAAAGCTAAACTTATTATTTGCAAACAATAAATTGTAGGCGGGGTTTTGAAAAAAATTACTTAGTCATTGTAGGTGGTGCGTTTCTAAATATCTCTAAGGTTGAGTGGGGAGTTCCAGGAGGGACGACTTTGCCTGTTTTTAAGCTTGCCCAGGCCATTTTTGTATTTTCCGGAAAGGGATAGGCGGCATTAGGTTTGCCTTTTAGGGCTTGTCGCATAAAAGAAGCAAAAATGGGGGCGGCGACACGTCCCCCGGTTTGATAGCGTCCCAGGCTTTTGGGTTTATCAAATCCAATTAAAATACCAACAGTTAGGGTGGGGGTGGTGCCAATAAACCATGCATCATTATAGTCGTTGCTTGTGCCTGTTTTTCCCGCAATGGCATAGCCAGGAACTTTTCCGTTTTTGGCGGCGCCGCGCTCAACCCCCCCTTGTAAAATAGAAAGAACTTGGTAAATGGCCACTGGATCAACGATGGGTTGCGGTAAGGTAAGACTATCAGGATCTATGGGCGTTTCATCTTGCAGAAACTCTAAAGAGGGCATAGGCAGGGATTCAAACAGGGTTTGCCCATGGCGATCTTGAATATGATCAATAAAGGTGGGCGTAATCGGGTGTCCCCCATTAGCTAGCATGGCATAAGCTCGCGTTAAACGAAGCAGGGTGGTTTCAAGGCTGCCTAAAACAATTGACATTTCATGGGGAATTTTATCATAAATGGCAAATTTTTGAGCTACCTCTCGAACGGGGTCAAGCCCCATTTGCATGGTTAGCCATACGGTTGCTAGATTCAAGGATTGCTCTAGTGCCGTACGCAAGGTCACCGTTCCAAAGGTTCGTTCTGTTATGTTGCCAGGTTTCCAACTCCCCAGGTTTGGTCCCATATCAACTTCAATGGGTTCATCCTGCAGTAGAGAACTGGGGGTAAATCCACTTTGAAGGGCTGCTAAGTAAACAAAGGGTTTGAAGGCAGATCCCGTTTGCCGTTTGGCTTGGGTAACCCAATTGTATTGGCTGCGGGCAAAGGAAAACCCCCCCTCCATAGCTAAAATACGCCCTGTGTGGGGATTCATGGCGATGATGGCTCCGTTTACTTCGGGGATTTGTTCTAAGGAATAGATGGTTTTGCCAATATTTTTGACAACGATAACATCGCCTTCGTTAAGCACATCAGAGGGCTGTTTAGGGGCATAACCTACAGAAGGATATTTGGATTCTTCATTGTCCGGTCTTGCGGGAATATACTTGCGAGCCCATTTGATTTGATCAAAGGGGATCGCCCCAAAATCACCTTTCTTAAGGCCAATAATGACTTGATGAGATTCAACTTTTAAGACAACAGCCAAGGTCCAGAAAGGAACGCCCAGGGGAATAGATATTTTGTTGAGCTCTTCCTTCCAATTAGTTGTTGAAATTCTTTTGACGGGGCCTCGCCAGCCCGCTTCCCGGTCATAGGAAATAAGGCCATCTCTTAAGCTTTGGCGGGCATAGGATTGTAGGGTTGAATCCAAGGTGGTTTTAATGACAAGGCCGCCCTTGTAAAGACTGTCTTCCCCATAATGTTTATAAAGATGTTGGCGAACAAGTTCGGCGCAGTGGTCTGCCCGAATCACATCTGTGGGGCTATAGTCTTTGCAGACAAGGGGAGTGGTAAGGGCTTTTTGGGAGCTTTTCAGGGAAATAAAGTGCTCCTCTAACATCCGTTGAATAACCCAATTGCGGCGCGCAAGGGCAGCTTCCGGATGCTTTTGCACACTGTAGAGGTTTGGGGCCTTGGGAAGAGTTGCTAGATAGGCGGCTTCTGCAACAGTTAGTTCATCTAGTGTTTTGCTGAAATATTGTTGGGCAGCGCTGGCGACCCCATAGGCGTGATTACCCAAATAAATTTCATTCAGATAAAGTTCTAAGATTTTCTTTTTAGAAAAATTTCTTTCAATACGGAAGGCGAGTAACGCTTCTTTTATTTTACGGGACAAGGTTTTTTCATTTGAAAGCAGGAAGTTTTTCGCAACCTGTTGGGTAATCGTTGATCCGCCTGCCAAGGATTTTTTCCCCATTAAATGACCATGAATGTTGCTTAATAGGGCTCTAAAAATACCCATATAATCAAGGCCTTTGTGTTTATAAAAATTTTTATCTTCTACCGCTAAAAATGCATTGACCACAAGGGGTGGAATTTCCTGAATTGGCACAAAAATTCTTTTTTCCGTTGCATATTCAGCAAATAGTTTGTCATCTGCAGAATAAATGCGGGTCACAACGGGGGGTTCATATTTTTCAAGGCTTTTATAGTTGGGAAGGTCTTCCAGAAAATAAAAGTAAGTGAACAAACAGATCAATCCTGTTCCACACAAGAACACGAAAAAATAGAAAGATAGCTTGCGGGGAGGTTGTTTATGCATAGTGCTCTTTAAAATACGTGTTAATACCTTCTAATAATCCTTCACAAATCTTATCTTGATGATGAGAGGAAGATAATAATTTCTCATCTTCCCGGTTCGAGATATATCCAAGCTCAACTAAGACAGAGGGAATTTTGGGAGACCTTAACACATAAAAATCAGCAAAGCGATGAGGTTTTCTAAGCAAGAAAACTTGTTCTCCAGCCTTTTTAGTAAGGGATCTGGCCAAAAGGGTGGATAAGTTCATGGTTTCTCGTTTCACCAGATCAATAAGAATGTTTGCAACTTCAGGGTCTTCAGACTCATCTGAGGCAGGGCCTAGTAAATCAGCTTCATTTTCCTTTTTTGCAAGTCGTGCAGCTTCACGGTCAGAGGCAACAGCAGACAGAGTGTAAACCGCAAGTCCTCGGACATCAGATTGGGGGTTGCTATCGGCATGCAAGGAAATGAACAAATCTCCTTTTAAAGTATGTGCTTTTTTCAGGCGCTGTCCCAATTTTAGAAAGGCATCTTTATCTCGGGTCAAGATACAATTGTAATTGCCAGTTTTGTTCAATTTTTCTGATAATAATTTAGCGACGCTTAGGGTAATTGTTTTTTCTTGTATTTTTTTAGAGCGACTAACGGCCCCCGTATCAATGCCTCCATGACCTGCATCAATAATGATAATTCTTTTTTCGATAGGGGGTGGGGGTGGTGCCTTGTCTGGGACAGGGGAAACAGGCCCAATTTCTATGGGCCCTTTTTCAATGTCGATGACATAGCGATAGGTGGGCATTTCAGCGTTGGCGGCAATCAAAAAGGAATTCTTGATTTTGCTGGGCTCTTTAAAGCGAAACAGTATTTTTTTTCGGGCTTTCTGAACGTGATAGGTTGCGACCAGGCCTTCAGCCGGTTGAGTGGCGCTTTCAATGAGGCCGTCACTGGGGAAGAAAAGTTCTAAATAATCGGGAGTTTCTAAATTTCTAGGGGCTTCAAATTGCGGTTTTTGATCAAAATCAAAGACAATTCGGGTGAAAGTGGGATGGCTTCCCACCCGTATTTTTTTCAGCTGAGCTGACTGAGTTGTGCAAAAAATGAAGAGGGCAAACAGAAAAACAAGGCACGCAGATCCGGCCCTTCTAATGATCAGGGTTTTTGATCTTTTTTTCCATTGTGAGATTCCAAGCATTTTTAGAGGTCTCTTATATTATCGCTTTCAAAAATTATAATAAGTCGTTATAGTGATTTCAGGGTATTTCCCTGCCTATGTATCCTATACGTAGGACGGTAACCGGTCAATGTGTTGATGGTTATCCGCAGAAGTTTTAGGAGAATAGCTTTCTTTGATATGAAATGAAAGCGAGTTCCACACAATTTAAAAACAAATTTTAAGAAATGAATCTCATTTTTTTTACAAATTTTAGACAAATAACGGAGTTACAATACAAATGGTTAAAAAGTGTATGCTTATTGATGCATCTCATCAGGAAGAAATACGGGTCGCTGTTTTACAGGATTCGCAGCTGGTGGATTTCGATTTTGAACATGTTTCAAAAAAACCCCTTAAGGGCAATATCTATCTAGGAAAAATCGTTCGCATAGAGCCCTCTTTACAGGCGGCTTTCGTGGATTACGGTAGAAACAGACATGGGTTTCTGGCTTTTACAGAAATTCACCCCGATTATTTCCGCATTCCTGTTGCGGATAGGGAAGAAATTATCGAACAGGAAGAAAAGCCAGCTGAAGAGGGTGTTCACCATCATGAAACGCCTCTAGATGAGCAGAACGGGCACTCTGAGGATAGTTCTGAAGTGATGGAAAACTCAGAAGAAACGCCTACAGAAGAATCTACAGATGATACAAGTGCAGATGAAGAAAGTCTTCGCAAGAAATTTGCTCTTTATCGGAATTATAAAATTCAGGAAGTTATTAATAGCCGTCAGGTTGTTCTGGTTCAGGTTGTTAAGGAAGAACGGGGCAACAAGGGGGCAGCGCTTACAACATTCGTGTCTTTGGCTGGCCGTTATAGCGTTCTGATGCCCAATGCCTTAAATGCAGGGGGTGTTTCCAGAAAAATTACGGATGTGCAACATCGCAAACGATTGAAAGAATTAATGAAAGACTTGGGTGTTCCTGAGGGAATGTCCTTGATCATTAGAACGGCAGGCCTTGATAGAAGTAAAGCAGAAATCAAGCGAGACTATGGATATCTTATTAAGTTGTGGGCTGATATTAGAGAAGAAACCCTAAAGGCTAATGCGCCGGCCTTGGTACACGAGGAAGCAGCCCTTATTCGCAGATCTTTGCGGGATGTTTATACCCCTGATGTGGAAGAAGTCTGGATTGAAGGCGAGGAAGCCTTTAAGGAAGCCAGAGACTTCATTAAAACGATTATTCCTAGCCAGGTAAAACGCATTAACCACTATAAGGATTCTGCGAAGATTCCCTTGTTCCAAAAATATAAGATTGAACAGCAAATTGAGCAAATATATTCGCCTGAGGTCAAGTTGCCTTCGGGAGGATACATTGTTATGAACGTGACGGAAGCTTTGGTAGCTATTGATGTGAACTCGGGCCAGGCAACCCGTGAACGACATATTGACAGTACGGCTTTAAAAACAAACTTGGAAGCGGCGGAAGAAATTTCCCGCCAACTGCGCTTGCGAGATTTGGCTGGTCTTTTGGTCATTGACTTCATCGATATGAGTGATCTGAAACACAATATTGCTGTTGAACGCAAACTTAAGGAATGTTTGGCCTCAGACAGAGCCAGGATTCAAGTGGGGCGTATCAGTCAATTTGGGCTTTTGGAAATGTCGCGCCAACGGCTTAGGCCCAGTGTGACGGAATCTGTTTCTGTACGGTGTTCTTATTGCTCAGGGGCAGGGTTTATCAGATCAAAAGAATCTTTGTGCTTGCAGCTGTTGAGGGTGTTGGAAGAAGTTTTCTTTAACAAAAAAGAAGAAGAAATTCTTAAAGTTAAAATTTCTGCTGAACTTGGCTTCTATTTGCTGAGCGAAAAAAGGAAAGAATTGTTCGATTTAGAAGCCAGACGAGGTTTATTCTTTACGGTTGAACAAGACGAAGCTTTGGGGGCAACAGGTTTCCGGATTGAAGATTCTTCAGGAAATTTCTTGGTGGACTCTGTTGGGACCAAGGGGGAGCATAAGGAATCCCAAGAAAAAGCGGGAGCCAACAAGAATGATCGTGCTAGAAGATCTGACAGACGGCGACGGAAGGGTAATCCCAATCAAAACGCTAATGGAGCCCCTAGTCCTGAAGCGCCAGTTGAAGGTGAGGGACAAAAAGCCCCCATTGAACAGACAGATGAAGAGGTAGAGGCAACAGATGTTCCCCTGTCTAACGCAGATGTTGAACCGGTACGCACTGAAAAGCGTCGCAACAGAAATCGCCGCCGGGATCGTAGACCTCGGGAAAATAATCCCCAACAACAATCCAAAGGGGCGACTGAACCTGATGAACACCCAGATGATGTGAACGGCAATCTTTCGCCTGATTCTTTCTTGCAGTCTTCTATTCAACTAGACGTGCCTGCTCGGGCACCTAGAGGTAAAGGGCAGGGGGGGAAAGGTCAAGGGGGTTGGTGGAAAAAACTTCTGGATAACTAGTTCGTGAATAAAGGAAATCTATGGAATTAATGATTTGGATTTCTGGAATTGGGGCCATATTTTTATTTCTGCTGGCGTCTTTTCTTTCTGCAACTGAAACGTCTTTGGGGGCTTTCTCCCGGCCACGCATTCATAGACTTTCCCAAAAGGGGAACGCTAAAGCTAAAATAATTGAAGAGCTGTCCCAAAAAATGAACCATGTCTTGGGCACGGTTCTGATTGGGAACAATGCCACCAATACGCTGGCTACTTCCTTGGCCACAAGTGTCTTTATTCAGTTGTTTGATGAAAAAGGCGTGATTTTATCCAGTATCTGTTTAGCCCTATTCATCATTATTTTTTTAGAGGTTTTACCGAAAACCTATGCCATTAACCATCCTGAAAACTTTGTTTTGAAAATAGGCTCTTTTCTGAAGGTTTTTATAAAAATTCTAAGCCCTCTTATGTATCTGGTTCAGATTATTTCTGAAAAATGCTTAGGCCTGCTGGGGGTGAAAACGGACAAGGGGGATGGATGGTCTTCTTCTCTTGAAGAACTTCGCAGTGTGATTGATTTGCATGGAAAAGAACGCTTAAAAAAAGAAAGCTCTATGTTGCATAGCATTCTAGATCTGGCCTCTGTAACTGTGGAAGAAATTATGGTGCATCGATCTGATGTTGAAATGATTCACCTGGATGCCAGCATGGACAAGGTCTATGAACAGATTGTGGCCAGTCGCTATAGCCGGCTTCCCTTGTGGGAAAAGGAATCTGAAAATATTGTGGGCGTATTGCACACCAAAACTTTTCTGAAGGAATATTCAAAACTAAAAGGCAGGAAAAAAGCGGTTGATCTGCGTAAAATAGTAGACCGCCCCTGGTTTGTGCCGGGTGTTACGCCCTTGCTTCATCAGATGCACGCTTTCCGCGATCAACGAACCCATTTGGCTTTGGTGGTTGATGAATACGGTAGCTTTTCAGGCATTGTGACGCTAGAAGATATTCTGGAAGAAATTGTGGGGCAAATTGATGACGAATATGACTTGGAAAATGTACACATTCGACCCGCCAAGAACGGATGTTTTTGGGTAGACGGTATTGTGACTATTCGTGACTTTAACCGCCACTTTGGGCTAGAGTTGCCTGATGAAGAAGCCGCCACCATCGGGGGGCTTTTGATTTATGAGAGCCAAGATATTCCTAAAGTAGGGCAGACTTATCTTTTTTACGACGTTGAATTTAAAATTTTACGCCGGGAAGATAATCAGATTACTTTGGTGAAGATTAAGTTTCCGGCAGCTCAAGAGGGGTAATGTACACCGCTGCCATAAACTTCTTTCTGCCCCCTGTTTGTTTAATGTGTCGCGATTTACTTCAAGATAACACGGCTGTTTGCGCCAAGTGTTGGGAGGAAATTGATTTCATTACAGACCCTTTTTGCGAAAGCTGTGCCTACCCCTTTAGTTTTGGAGAACACGGACACCAATTAAAGTGTGGGGCTTGCCTAGATGCGCCCCCAAGTTTTTCTAAAACCCGAGCGGTTTTCAAATACGATCATTTTTCCAAAAATCTTATTCTGCCTTTTAAACATAATAAGGCCATTCATTTTGCGCCCCTGCTGGGGGATTGGATGCAGCGGGCTGGTAAGGATATTCTGCAGGATGCGGATCTGTTTGTGCCAGTGCCTTTGCATTGGACGCGCCTTTTAAAACGAGGTTTTAACCAGGCTGCCGTTTTAGCAAAAAGGCTAGAGAAAAAATCACAGATTCCCGCCAAAATGACTATTTTAAAAAGAATAAAAAGGACGCCTTCTCAGGGTGATTTAACTGTGCAAGAACGCGAAAAAAATGTTGCAAATGTTTTTCAAGTGCTTGACCAACATGAAAAATTGGTTCAGGGTAAGGTCGTCATTTTAGTTGATGATGTGATGACAACGGGGGCAACTCTGAATGCCTGTGCGAAAGCCTTGCTAAGGGCAGGTGCTCAAGAGGTGAGAACCCTTGTTGCTGCCCGGGTTTTATAAGGAAATGATATGAGCAAGAAAATTAGAATTTATACGGCAAGTTATTGCCCCTATTGCGTGAAGGCAAAAATGCTTTTAGACCGTAAGGGGCTCTCTTACGAAGAAATTGATGTGACGAATAAGTCAGAAGAGCGAGAAAAGCTGGTTGTAAAAGCCCAAGGCCGCAAAACCGTGCCTCAGATTTTCATAGGGGAGATGCATGTGGGTGGATGTGATGATCTTTATGAAAAGGAAGATATGGGTGAACTAGACCAACTCCTTAAGTAAAAAACTAGCACAAAACCTAACTTTTTGGGACACTTCATCGCAAAAAAACAGAGCTGTATTGCTTCGTCGGCCTATGGTGTTTCTCACAAGGACGAGAAAAGAGTCCCCAACAAGGCCTGAATGGGTTTGTAGCTTCTGCGATGGTATGGTGTAACCCCATGTTCTTTCAGGGCTCTCTGATGCTCTTGAGTTCCGTAACCTGCATTCGTTGCCCAGCCATAGGAAGGGAATTCTTCTGCAAGAGCTTTCATCAAGTGGTCGCGGGTTACTTTGGCGGCAATTGAGGCTGCTGCAATGGAATAACTTCGCTGATCGCCTTTAATGATAGATCGGCTGGGACAGGGAAGTCTCGGTTTTCCTGTCCCATCTACCAAAGCCATAAGGGCTGGTATTTCCAGCAACTCATAAGCGCGGCTCATAGCTAACAAGGCTGCATTTCGAATGTTCAAAGATTCGATTTCTTCGGTCGTTGCCAGGCCCGTAGCTATTTTAATGTAGGCGGGGTTTTCTTGAAAGGTTTGAAACAAACTTTCCCGTACTTTTTCCGTTAGACGTTTGGAATCATTCAAGGCGTGTAGTAAATCATGAGGGCAGGCGGGTAAAATAAAGGCCGCGCCAGCGACTACAGGACCAACCCATGCACCACAACCTGCTTCGTCCAACCCTACAACGGGGGAGGGATAGGCATGCTCGAACTCAAAAGAGGGTTCGTATTTTATAGGTCGTCTTTTTTCCATGAAAAGAAATCTGCAATCTTATTCTTGATACCTTTTGGTGTATTTAAAGAGGCTTGATACACACTATTAATTTTTTCAAGCCCTTGGAACTTTCGGGCAATTGACATCCAGAAAGGGCTGAATATTAAAGAAAGGACAGTTAGAGAAATCACCAACTTATGTTCGTTTGGGCCCAACAGATGACTTGATACCCCTGAATCGGCCAGCACGAATGAAAACTCTCCAATCTGGGCCAAAACTAAGCTACTGATAAAGGATACGGTCCATTTTTGCTTGAACATATGCAGAATGCCGGCATTTAGGGCGGTTTTTCCCACAGCAATCACAACCATCAGGATGCTGATTAAGGTTATATTGCTCCAAATAAATTTCAGATCAATCAAAAGACCAATGGATAAGAAGAAAACCATCAGCAGAGTGCTTTGAATGGGATGAGTAGTCTTAATAATTTCATGGCGTTCCGCTGTGTTTCCCAGTACAAGGCCTGCCAAAAAAGCTCCATAAGAAGCCGAAAGCCCCAGAGCACCTGTAATGGCTGCTAACCCAAAGCAAAAGCTTAGAGTCATCAAAGGGAGCAGTTCCCCCGAATGAGAAATCTGATTCAAATAGGGAATGCGTACGCGTTCTGTGCGGCTTAAATACCAGATCAGGGCCACCAAAATGCCAACGGAAATGCATATCTTTGCCAGTAGGGTCCCAATGCTAAATCCCATATCCCCCAGACCATGTACAGCCAACGCCATGGGGACGAAGGCCAAGTCTTGGGCAATCAAAATGCTAATGGTCAAGTGACCGATGTCAGTTTTTAGCTCTCCCATGCTTTCCAGCATTTTAATAGCAACGGCTGTACTGCTAAGGCAAATCATGGACCCAATCACAAACACAAGGCCAAACGACCAGTTAAAAAAGACAGAAATGCCGTAAACGGCTGCAATGCTGAATAAAAACTGCAGCAAAACGCATCCCACCGTAATGACCCAGTTGCTTTTAAAAAAGCGAAGGTTCATATCAACCCCCAGGGTAAACAGCAGCATAAAGACACCTAACTCGGCTAAGGCCTTAATAATAGTCTGTATGTCAGCCCCTTCAAGTAGAGACGGTCCCAAAATAACCCCTGCCAGCACATATCCTAAAACAGCGGGTTGCTTAAGGCGTGTTAAGATCATTCCACACACCAGGGCGCATAGAACAATGGTAACAATTTCGGTTAAGGGGATAACGGTGTGCACATAAGCTCCAAGGGTTTTTAATTTCGGAATAATAAAAATGGCTGGGGTGGAAGGATTCGAACCCACGAATGGCGGTACCAAAAACCGCTGCCTTACCACTTGGCGACACCCCAACAGCTGATATCATCCATTGGTTTGGAACGATATCTAACTTTTGCACATTAATAAGAAACCCTCAAAAACGCAAGAATGTTTTGCATAAAATTTTGCATAAAAATATATTTTGAACGAAAAAACCAAAAAAAGTCTGTAAGGGCTTAAAATTAAGAAGAAAACAGAAAAAAGTAAGGGTTTAAAAGGGGTGCAGAAGATATGAGTGGCGGAACGTCAGGACTGAATGGAAAAAAATGATTTTTTTCTTGAGCATAAAAAACTCCAAGAAAAACAAAAAAATGCGGACCTTTTGACAGATTTCCTCAGTTTTTTATAATAAAAGCAATTGACTAATGAAAAAAAGAAGTTTTAGATAAATATATTACTTACGTATTAACTTAACAAAACAAAGGGTATTAAAATGAATAAAAATGAACTGATTGCACAAGTTGCACACCACGCAGGTCTTTCTAAAGTTTCCGCAGCAAAAGCTGTAGATGGAATTTTGGAATCCATAACAAAAGCTTTGAAGAGCGGACATGACGTACGTTTGGTTGGCTTTGGAACATTCTGCTGCGTTCACCGTAAAGCAACAGAAGGTCGCAACCCACGTACTGGTGCGAAAATTAAGATTGCTGCAGCACGTTTGCCTAAGTTCCGTGCAGGTAAAGGCTTGAAACAACAAGTTGCAAAATAAATTTAGCTTCAGCTATTGAAGCTACTTAGAAAGTTTGCTATATAAACCAATGTGGGCAGGGCGATTAGCTCAGCGGTAGAGCGTCTCGTTTACACCGAGAGGGTCGGCGGTTCAATCCCGTCATCGCCCACCACCTACTTCCATTTATGGGGGTGTGTAGCTCAGTTGGTTAGAGCGCCGGCCTGTCACGCCGGAGGTCGCGGGTTCAAGTCCCGTCACTCCCGCCATTTTTCTTTGTATTTCCTATTTTTGGTTCTTGTGGTGCGTAGGATGGCCTTTCATCATGGTCTTACGTACTTTCTCCTAGTTTCCCAAGAGAAGACATTATTTAGTTAGAGATAATTCCTTAAAAAGGAGCAAGTCGTTACTTGGCTCATCTAGGTCTTACTAGGTGTGGTTTCTCATGCCGAATATCCTTAAAGTAATCCAGTTATATCATTTAGGGTTATTTCTTAATCAATTCTGTTACATCAATCCATCCCTGGAGTGGAGTGTAAAGCTCTACAGCAAAACAACCTTCTGTTATAAGCTTATATAAGATTCCATTGGGCCCATCTAAATGAGATAAGCCTACACCTACAAGCATTGTTTCTGAGGACACTACTTTTGCTGTCTCTATAATGCGAGGCCACCAAAGATTATTATCTTTAATAACTTGTTCATCATCGTCGTCGTCGTCATCGTCGTCATCACTTTTATCAGATGAATCCAAAAAACTCTCAACACAAGACAAATAAGCATGTGATATTTTCCATATATCTTCATCAGACAGAAATCCTCCTTCAACGCCAAGGACCTCTTTGAGCCCTTGAAACTGTTCTTCGGGGCTTGGATACCACAGTGGTCTATTAATAGTTTCTTCTGCAGACTCAAGAGAGAATACAGAACGTGATAATTCTTGAAAACGATCAGAAAGTTTCAAATCCATACCATTTTCGTAGTGGAGCGCTAGATAATTTTTTACAATTATATCTAACCTAATTTTTTCTATGCTGATTTCAGTATGTTTTGAAAAAGATTCTATTATCTCTTTAGCCCGTGGTTTATTGTCTGACCTGTTTATAAGATATTCAGGAGATATCGGAGAAATCGTATGAAGATGTTTTTGCTCTTCGGGGGTTAACCGATCAAACCAATTAGAATCTGCATCAAAATAATAGTTTAATGTTTGTTCTAAGTGGTCAACATTGTGCGTACTATCTACAGTTCTTTCTGTCACAAGAATATTGCATTTAAAGATCATATCTTTCACCGCTTGGGGAAGTATGTCTAGAGGCAAACAATGTATGGTTCCTAGTATGAAAAAACTACGATTTTCTTTTGTAAGTTTAAAAAACAGGGGGTTTATAGCATCTTCTTTTCTTTTGAGATTTTTTCGAATGCGTTCAGATTCAAAAAACTCATCAATCCGCCCCATTAATTTTCCAAAGCCGATTGAGTCATCAACCAGGCGAAGATCTCTAAACTGTGTTTTGAAAGAGTCTTCAAAAACGAACTCTTGTGTTAGGGGGTGTTCTTTTCCATAGATGCAAACAATAGTAACGGGTTTTTCATCTGCATCGATAATAGAAGAATGGGCGTGTTGAATTGCAACTAGTCCGAAAATAATTGTATATAAGAATTTTGGGTACATTTTAACTCCTAAAAATTACTTGGAATAGATAACTAATTTTGTAACATCACCCCATCTCGGGCGTATGCTCCTTGTGAGCTTTGAATTCTTGATAAATAATATAAAGGCCGCTCAAAATCACGACGGGTAGGCCGAGGAGAAGATGTTCGTTGAGGCGTTCTCCCCAAAAGAAATAACCAAACAAGCCACCCCATATAATTAATGTATACAAGATAGGGGCAATGACCACGGCGGGGGCTTTGCTATAGGCAAATACCACGAAAATTTGCCCCAAGTTGCTGATAAAAGTCAGCAACACTAATAATAAAAACAACGACCAAGAAACTGGCTCCCAATAAAAGGGCATGAAACAGGCGGCAAACAGAGAGATAACCACCACATGATAAAAGACTGAGGTCAATGGGTGGTCTTTTTTAGAAAGAGTGCGCGATAAAATCATGACAGTGCCCTCTAAAAAGGCCGACACAATGGCAGCCGCAGACCCAAGCAAAGTCACGTTCCCTGTAGGGTCAGCCATATAAGATACGCCAAGAAATCCTATGATGACGGCAATCCAACAGGGCATGCTTACTTTTTCTTTCAAAAGAGGGACAGAAAGCATGGTTATGAACAAGGGGGTTGCAAAGCTTAGAGCCGTAGCGTCTGTAATGGGGAGCAATTGGAAGGACAAAAACAGGGTGTAAAGACTGAAAAACCCAATAGCCCCACGTCCCAGCTGCAGTTTTATGTTTTGGCTTTTCATCAGGTGAGGTTTATTCGTCACCTTAAAATACCCCCACAACATGGCAACAGCCAAAATAGCCCGGAAGAAAAGAATCTGAATCACGGGAATTTCCGCGGCGATGACTTTAACCAGGGCATTCCCCAGGCCAAACATAAATACAGTCAGCACCATATAAAAACAGCCCAGAAAAACAGTTTTTTTATGAGCGGAAAGATTCTTAATCATGAACAATTTCCTGGGGATGTTGGACCAAATGATAATCTAGGGTTCTTTGCAGAATTTCTTTCAATGTCACTTCGGGATTCCATCCTAAGTATTCTTGTGCATTCTTGATGGCGGGAACGCGATTGGGAACATCTTCATAGTGCTTCCCAAAATGTTCAGCGGCGGACAGGCTTTCAATAACAGCGTTTTCTCCCAAATGCTTGAAATCGGGAAGTTCTTTAAAGGTTTCTACGATCATTTCAGCAACTTCCTTCATGGAGTGGTTGTTTTTTGGATTGCCCACGTTGAAAATCCGTTGGGATGCTTTGCCGTCTTTGTTTCGAATCATGCGCATAAGGGCATCAACGCCTTCTTCTACGTAGGTGAAGCAGCGCTTTTGTGACCCACCATCCATAAGCTGGATAGGGCGGCCATAGAGCACATTACTGATGAACTGGATAGCAGCGCGGGACGAGTTCGCTTTTGCGGCATAAACATCATCCATGCGAGGCCCCAACCAGTTGAAGGGACGGAAAAGGGTATAGTCTAAATCTTCATGAATGCCATAGGCAAAAATCACGCGGTCCATCATTTGCTTAGCACAGGAATAAATCCACCGTTGTTTATGGATGGGCCCCAGGACTAAGTTAGAGGTTTCTTCATCAAATTCCTTATCGGGGCACATGCCGTATACTTCTGAGGTTGAAGGGAAAATGATCCGCTTTTTATGTTTCACGCAATAGCGCACGACACTTAAGTTAGATTCAAAATCTAATTCAAAAACCTGCAAGGGTTTTTGCACATACAGCATAGGGTTCGCAATAGCAACCAAAGGCAATACTACATCACATTTTTGAACGTGATCTTCAATCCATTCTTGATCGGTCAGAATATTACGCTTGGAAAAATGAAGGTTTGGATTGCTTAGACATTCAGACAGTTTATGATTGTCTAAATCCATGCCATAAACTTCCCAATCCGTCGTATTTAAAATAGACCGAGTGAGGGCGCTTCCAATAAATCCGTTAATTCCTAAAATTAAAACTTTTAAGCTCATTCTTCATCCTTTGTTGTTGATATGCTTTTATCCTGAATTATTTGGCGAACACTGTACCTTCTGCGGCACAAGGCTTGGTAAGTGCGCCCCACATATTCACCCACAATTCCTATACCCATGATAGCCACACTAATCAAGAAAATAACGATGGCAATCAGAGTAAAAAGACCTTCTGCTTCGGGACCAATAAGCAAACGACGGGCAAACATGTAGACAACCAAGCAGAAACTTAGTCCCGACACAATCATGCCAAAAAAGGTAAAGAATTGAATGGGAACCATAGAAAAGTTGGTAGCCAAGTCAATGGCAACGCGAATCAGTTCGTAAATCCCATACTTTGATTCGCCTTCTTCCCTGGGGTCATGGCGCAAACCAACCTCACAGGGGTTTTCGGCCAAACGCCAAGCCAAAACGGGAATGAAGGTAGAAGTTTCCCCCCCATCCACAATCTGCTTAACGATAGAGCGAGAATAAGACCGGAACATACAGCCCTGGTCTTTCATGTGAGCATCCGTAATCATTCCTCGCACATTATTGGCAAAGCGGGAACCCCAATGGCGCCATAAATGGTCTTTACGATCCAGGCGATAACTGCCCACCACATCATGACCCTGTTCAAACTTTTCCAGTAACTTGGGAATTTCCTCAGGAGGGTTTTGAAGATCCGCATCCAGATTAATAATCACATCCCCGCGAGAGTGCTCAAAAGCCGCCATGATAGCCATATGTTGGCCGTAATTGCCGCCAAAATCAATGACACGCACATGCTTGGGGAAATCCTTTTGCAGTTTTTTCAAAATGCCTAAGGAATTATCCTTACTGCCGTCATTGGTATAAATGACCTCATAGGATTTTTTTGTATTTTCCAAAACGGGCATTAACCGATCAGAAAGGCTTTGCAGGCTTTCTTGCTCGTTATAAACTGGAATAACAACAGATAAGTATACAGATGATTTCATGATACTGTTTTACCAAAAATTTTGCCAATTGTGTGAATAATTATATTTTGCTGGTCAGCCGTCAATCCGGGAAATAAGGGCAAGCTAACCACATGGTCCGCAATGAATTCGGAGTGAGGAAAATCCCCTTTTTTATACCCATAAGTTTCTTTGTAAAAGCTGAATAGGTGAGGGACCTGCCAATGCACTCCTGTTCCAATATTTTCCTCTTTAAGCAGTTGAACGAATTCGTCACGGGTTATTTTTGTGGCCTGCGGATTAATCAGAACATTGAATAAATTCCAAGCGTGGCGGTGGGAATAGGTGGGGCTTTTTCGCACAATCAGTTCATCCCAGCCCTTAAAGGCGTGCTCATAAGTGTGGGCAATTTTCGTGCGTTTTTCAATGAATGTATCCAAATGAGGCAACTGATGAATGCCTAAAGCAGCAGACATATCCGTCATATTGTATTTAAAGCCTGGGGCGATGACGTCATAAAATTGGCTGCCTTCTTTTGAAAAGCGATTCCAAGCTTCCCGATCAATGCCATGAAATTTCAAAGATGTGACTTTTTTGGCCAGGGTTTCATCTGATGTTAGGACACAGCCGCCTTCCCCGGTGGTCATGTTTTTATTGGGATGAAAGCTGAAAACTTGCGTATCCCCAAAGGATCCTATTTTTTTGCCTTTGTATTCAGTTCCAATGGCATGGGCAGCATCTTCAATGATGCGTAGATTGTGTTTGCGGGCTATTGCATACAGATGGTCCATATCAACGGGGGCGCCGGCAAAGTGTACGGGGACAATAGCTTTTGTGTTTTTAGTGATCGCTTTTTCAAGCAGATTGAGATCTAGATTGTAAGTTAGGGGGTCAACATCAACCAGAACGGGTTTGGCGCCGGCTAGAACAATAGTATTTAGCGTGGCAACAAAGGTGAAAGAAGTTGTGATAACTTCATCCTCGGGCTGCAGGTCTAGGGCCAACAGGGCCACATGCAGACCCGCCGTGGCAGAAGCTACAGTGATGGCGTGAGGTGCCTGGTGATAGCGCTTTAAAAGCTCTTCAAATTTTTTAACGCGAGGGCCTGTTGTGATCCACCCAGATTCTAAACACTGGGATACTTCTGCAATTGTTTCTGGGGTAAATTCAGGCTTTGCAAAGGGCAAAAATTCTTTTAAAGCGGGTTCTTTCATGAGAGTTCCTATTGTTGGTTAGAACATATTAAAACGGTTGCGTCCGGGTAAATAGAACTTTCAACGCTGGCGATTTCTTGAGGCTCAGGGACCAGGCTGTTTTGAAGCTCCGCTACTCGAGAACGAGGCGTTACAACGCAGACAGGCGCTGGACCAGCCCACAGAGTGGCCAAATCTTCAGGGGTCATGAAGACTGTATTATTGGGTTCAAGATTTTTTCCGAAATCCAACTCACCGCTCCAGGATACAATTTTCACGGTTTGATTCAAGTAGGGTGGCAAGTCTTGGTAGTAGCGCCCATAACTAACGACTTGGGCAGAGTCGCCATATAAGCTTTTAATTTTTTCGGCCAAGGGCTTTGTGGAAGGTCTTTGCAAAAGATAGGCTACGTCATTCAGAGCGAATAGAAACAGCACTTGTCCCGCAACCAGCGCAATAATCATGGGGCGTACGTTTTTCAGGAAAGAAAGTCCCAAAACAAGAACTCCTGTGCCTATCAAAATGTTTTGGGCCAATTGGGTTTCTTGAAATAGGGCGGTGTCAATCAAACCATTTTCTGAGGCATAGTAAGCAGCACCAGCAAGGGCAAAAACAAATAGAGAATAAAAAATCCCTTCACTCCTTAAAGAAAGACTGTTTTTCCAGACGTAACTTAGATAACGACCAACTATTACAGCTAGTGGGGGAAAAATAGGCAGCATATAGGGAATCAAACTAGATTGGGAAAAACTAAAGACCATAAAGAATAATGCAATCCACAGAACCAAAAATAGCTCAACATCATAGGTTTTAAGTTGTTTAAGTTTCAAGGGGAAGAAATCTTTCAGGGCTTTTGGAATAAATCCAATCCAGGGAAAAAAGCCCAGAATCACAACGGGAATAAAGAACCAAAAGGGTTGATAACGGCGATGAACGGTGGTGAAATAGCGTTCAAAATGCTCGTGAATAAAATAAAAATCAAAAAAAGAGGGGTTTTCCCAAATCATCCAAACATGCCAGGGCAGGGCGATGGCCAGGAAAATAGTGATACTTGTGGGCAGGTAAAGAGGTTTTATTTTATCAAGACTTTGGCTTAGGGCCATCCATACCAGCACCACCAAACCGGGCAGGGCAATAGAGATCAGGCCTTTGCACAGAAGGGCCAGTGCAAATAAGCCGGCGGCTAAATAAATGAACATGCGGCGACTTGGGCTTTTCGACAGAGGTGTTTTAAGGCCCGCTAAAAGGGAAAATAGGGCAGAGCTGATCAGAACTGTCAGCACCATATCTAGTATGATAATGCGAGATAGGGAAAAATAGAGCAGAGATGTTGCCAGAACAATGGCCGACCAGATGCCGGTCTTTCGGCTGTAAAATCGGCAGGAAAAGGCATAAACGGCCAAGCATCCGAGCAAGGCAAAAAAGGCAATGGGCAGTCGTAAGAAGTATTCGTTAACGCCAGATAGGCTTATGGTTGCGGCCTCCACCCAATAAACTAAAGGTGGTTTTTCAAAATACTTTAGACCATTTAGATGAGGAGTCATCCATTCGCCGGTTTGTGCCATTTCCCGGGGGATTTCTACATAACGCCCTTCATCAGGGCTTGAAAGAGGGCGATTCCCCAAAAAAGAAAAAAACAAAAGGCCCAAGGTTAGCGTTAGTAAGCCTAGGTCTTTCCAGTTTTTTCTTTCCATATTTTCCCTCTTTTTTATTATTCTTTTATTAATCGCATGGTGGGGAAGGCAATTACGTCGCGGATGCTGTGCGCATCTGTTAACAACATCACCAATCGGTCAATGCCGATCCCTAGTCCCCCTGTTGGGGGTAAGCCATACTCCAAAGCTGTTACGAAATCTTGATCCATCTGATGGGCTTCGTCATCGCCAGCATCCCGTTCTGCCATTTGGGCTTGAAACCGTTCATATTGATCGATAGGGTCTGTCAATTCCGAGAAAGCATTGGCTAATTCCCAGCTATTCACATAGGTTTCAAACCGCTCGGTTAGACGAGGATCCGTTCTATGAACTTTGGCGAGCGGAGAAATATCCAAGGGCAAATCAATAACATGGACAGGGTTGGTGATTTTGGCTTCAACCTTTTCCCCAAAGACTGTTTCAATAACCTTACCCCAGGAATCTGTTTTCTTGACGTGAATGCCTGCTTTGGTGGCCAGCGCTTGCGCTTCTGCGGGAGTATTGGTTTTGTCAAAATCTAACCCTGTTTCTTCCCGCACCATATCAATCATAGATTTGCGTTCCCAAGGGCTTGAAAAGTCAATTGTTTTACCGTTATAGGTTACCTGGCGGGTTCCCAAAACATTATCTAACACGTACCCAATCAGATCTTCCGTTAAGGTCATCATATCAAAATAATCCGCATAAGCTTGATAAAGTTCAATCGATGTAAATTCAGGATTATGTTTGATCGAAATTCCTTCATTTCTGAAGCAGCGGTTCATTTCAAAGACTTTATCCCACAGCCCCCCAACTACCAGACGTTTCAAATGTAGTTCAGGCGCAATGCGAAGATACATGGTCTGGTCTAAAGCATTGTGATGGGTGGTGAAAGGTTTTGCTGCTGCACCTCCGGGAATAGAATGAAGCATAGGGGTTTCAACTTCTAAAAATCCCTTGTTGGTCAAAAATTGACGAATAGAAGATAGAATTTGGCTTCTTTTCCTAAGGCGGTCTCGGCTTTCTTCGTTCGCGATTAGGTCAATGTACCGTTGACGATACTTGGTTTCAACATCCAATAGGCCGTGATATTTTTCAGGGGGAGGCAACAAAGTTTTGCTTAAAAGCTCTAACTTTCCTGTGTTGATCGTGAGTTCGCCTCTTTTTGTGCGACGGATAATTCCCTCAACCCCAATCCAATCGCCAAGATCTAGCAAACTCAGCAATTCCAAAACTTCGGGGGTGGATTCTTGAAGGGAAGAAAAAACCTGGATGGACCCAGTTTCATCGCGCAAATCAATAAACATACCACTATTTCGAATAGAGTGGATGCGGCCTGCGACGGAAACTTGATCTTCCGTCAGTGTTTCTATAGGCAGGTCTTTATAGAGATCTTGAAGGTCTTTAGCTGTTGCAGAGCGTGTGTATGAATAAGGATAAGGGTTAATCCCTTTTGATCTAAGAGTTTCCGCCTTTTGTAAGCGAATACCGCGCTGTTCATTGTCTTCTAGATGTGTGTGTGACATGATTTCTATAGTCCGATTAGTTTAAAATTTTCTTTGTTTTGAGCAGTTCTTGCAATTCGCCTGACTGGAACATTTCGCGTACAATGTCACAGCCTCCCACAAACTCTTTATCTATGTAAAGTTGGGGAATAGTTGGCCAATTGGTGAAGTCTTTAATGGCCTGACGCAAGGCAGTGTCAGATAGCACATTCACATCCTTAAAAGAAATATCCAAGTTTTTCAGAATCTGCACAACGGCTGAAGAAAACCCGCACATAGGCATAGCGGCAGTTCCCTTCATAAAAAGAACTACAGGGGTCTCTTGTATAATTTCTTGAATCTGTTCAAAAATAGGGTTTTTTGTCATCTTTTAATTCTACTTTGGTTCTGTTTGCAATGCAAGGGCATGTAAGTCCGTTCCAATTTTGTCTTTCAAAGCGGCGTAAACAAGCTGATGTTGTTGTACACGGTTTTTGCCCTGAAAAGAAGCAGATTTTATCTGAAGTAAGTAGTGATCTTGATCACCCTTTAAGTCTTTCAGTGTTATTTCTGCATCTGAAAAAGCTTTTTCCAATAACAACAGAATGTCTTTAGATTCCATTGCCATGGGTTTTGTTCCATCTGTTTTTCAAGTTTTGCATTAATTCTGTTGCGAAAACGCTGCCAATAATCGACAGGGCGGCTTTTAGGGCAAAGGGGTATAGACCCAGCTCTAAAGCTTTCTCAAAACCAGTAAATTGTGAGAGCCAGGCAAGTCCTAAAGCGTATAGAGCAATTGTTCCTACCAAACATGCAAACAATTTTCGTATTAATCCAGATTTGCCGTGTGTCAAAAGGCTGATGATCGTCGCCATGGCGATAAAGCCTATAATGTATCCGCCTGTAGGACCAAACGTAACAGGTCCCCCACTAAATCCTTGTAGAACGGGTAATCCCATAAGGGCTTCAATCAGATAAGTAGCTGTTGCCCCAAAAGCAACACGAGGACTGCAGAACAAGCCAATTATCAAAACAGCATCTACGGATAAAACCATAGGTACAGGGTAAAAGGGGACGGATATTTGGGCGCACAGGGCAATAAAAAAGCTACCTAGCAAGATTTTTGCAGCATAAAAAGATTTTGAATCGGTCAACAATGAATTTCTTAAAACAGCGTACATAATGTTTCCTTTCTGTTGTATGGCTGGGGGACAAGGATTCGAACCTTGGTTGCTCGAGTCAGAGTCGAGAGTTCTACCGCTAAACTATCCCCCAATTCACAGGTCTATAATGCTTGCAAAATAGTCAACTTTGAAGGATTAGTCAAATAGGTTCTTTTTTTTGCCCTAGATGTATAGGGTTTTTTTGTGGAACTGCAGAGTTTTGTAAAGATATGTTATTGTCCGGGTGCAATTAACCGTCTTCGCTAGTCCCATAGGGGCGGGGCGATCCAGCTTTTTGACACAAGCATGGTGGCACGCTATATAGTGTGGATAAGGTAAGACGTTTTTTATCTATTCGCAAGCTAGCTGTTAATTTTTAAAAATGGTAAAATGACCGAAAGTTCCTCATCAAAGACTGTAGTGTATATCTATAATGGACCCGGGGTATGTTCGGAATCTGTGGAGCATACGGCTCAAACACTCAAGAAAATCTTACATACAAAATATAGTATTCAAAATATTGGGCCAAAAGAAGTTATTCAGGGATTATGGGTCAGGGATGCAGCTCTTTTTGTGCTGCCTGGGGGCGCAGATCTTTCCTACGTTAAAGAACTAAGCCCCTATGGGAATGATCTTCTTAAGAAGTATGTTTTTGAGGGAGGGGCGTTCTTAGGAATTTGCGCAGGATCTTACTACAGTGGGAAAAATGTAGATTTTGCCAAAGATACAGATTTAGAGGTATTGGGTGAACGAAAACTTATCTTTTTTCCGGACACAGTAAAAGGCCCCTTATTAAAACCATATGAATATAATTCTTACAGTGGAGCTTGCGCAGCCAGTATCCACACCCCTATATTGAACTCCTTAAATTTCTTGAAAGTGTATTACAATGGCGGGGGTTATTTCGTCAATGCACAAGAGTATTCGGACGTCAATGTGATTGCAGATTATGATGTTTCTGACAACCAAAAACCAGCAGCTGCTATTGTTCAGATTAATTACGGCAAAGGGAAAGTAATTTTAAGTGGAGTACATTGGGAATATGATCCGGCATTATTAGATGGTAACGATACGTATCTAAAACCCATTATTGCCGATTTATCTGAATATGAGCAGAAACGTATCCTATTAGGCAAACATCTTGTGCATATGTTGGACTTAGAAGTTTAAGTAGTTTAACTGTGTTTCTGCTCTTTCGTAAACCAAGAAAGCAGAACGATGGTTGTTTGGGTGCTTAGAATATTTAAAAAAGGAATAACAATAAAGCTTAGATTAGTTAATAAAACAACAATAGATCCTAAAGGTACGCCTAATTGACTTAAAACCGATTCCAAAAATACGCTGGGGTCTAATTCAACACCAATGCTGGAAATAGCGGCAATAATAGAAAACAGGTCTAGAAATAGACTTTCTACAACTCCAAAATTATGTCCATAAATCTGAGTAATAACCATACTGGTAAAAACGAAGTATAAGACATTCCCAAAGGTTCCCATAAACAAAAAAATGGGGGTCAGAGTATGCATCACTTGCCCCGAGGATTTATACTTTTTCAAAAAATCTGTCACGGGCAAAGTTGCTGCGAGGGGGGAGCTTACAAACCCCACAACAAGACTTAATTTTAAATCTTTTAACAGTTTGTAGAAGCTTGTCTTATGCATGTATTTTAAGGCTAAAAGATTAAGTGTGAAAATAATAAAAATGCACAAAAATAGATATTTCAAGAAAGGGAATAGTTTGATGAACAAAGGCAGTCCAATTTTGGAAATAGCGGCCGCAGCAGAACAAAAAATAGACAACGGCAAAAGCAACAAAACCCAGCTAAATATTTTCTTAAAGGCTTCATAAAGAACTGAAAAGTTCTCAGTCACAACTTCTCTGCCTTTAACCTTTGATAAGCTAAGACCAAAAATGATTGAAAATACGATGACCTGAAGAACCTTATTTTCAGCCAAGGAAAAGAAAACATTTTCTGGAATAGATTTTTTAAGCAGATCTATAAAGCTATTGGGAGAGGCCTGTTCAATTGCCTCCCAAACATGTTTTTTCATAATGGATGCTTTTGTAATAGTGCTGGCAATTTCAGGATTTGAAAACAGATCAATTTCAAATCCGGGGTGTCCTATGAAGCCAATTCCCATACCAACAGAGCAGATCACAAAACAAATTAATAGAATAACCCCCATAAGGCGGTGAAGTTGAATCTTTTGTCCGCTATTGACAAGGGTATAAACCCCTACGGTAATAGAACAAACGATAATAGGCAAAACGCACATTTGAAATAGATTTTGCAGAAGATTTGAAAAATTTTCCATATAAGGGGCAACTTCAGAAAATCTAGCCCCAACAAAAGCGCCACCAAAAAAGGCAATAAGATACAGAATATTGCTAAGTAAGATTTTTTTTGAAAACATTTCAAACATAATTATCTCATATTTTTTTGTTGATCAAAAATTTTCATTAAGTCATCTACAGTGTAGGAAATGTTCTGTACTTGTAGAAAAATGTTGATCCAATTTAAAAGGTCAGGGGTATTTTGTGGCACAATAATTCCAAAAGGATCAAAAGTATCTTCAAGAGAAATTGCCATGTAGTTTAAAACGCCATGATATCTTGTTTTGATCAGTTTTTGAACTTCAAAGGCGTCACGGAAAAGAGCATCTGTTTTTCCTTTTTCCAGGTCTGTTACAGCAAGCGTATCAATGTCTTTATTGTCATAAAAAACTAAAACTGCTTCTGGGAACATGGTGCGTGCATAAAATTCATAGGCGTTGCCTTTCATGACCCCTATCTTGTTTCCATTAGAAAAAAAATCCTGCAAACTGTCGTCTGGTTTTTTTCTTTTTTTTAAAAAGGCTTCTCGGCTTAATAGAAAAGCTTTTCTAAGGGTAACATAAGGATTAGAGTAGCTTACTTTTTCTGCCCGCTTTGTTGTAATGCTAAGGCCAGATAAACCTATATCTGCTTTTCCCTGTGAAACAACATCAACAATATCATCAAAAGTTTTTGCAGTTCTGTCAAATTTTATGGAAACATCTAAGGCTTCTGCCAGTAAACGGGCTAACTTAACATCGATGCCGTCTATATCTCCGTTTTTCTTTTTAAAAACATAGGGAAGGCAATCTTCCCCCAACATGGCGACAGTTAAGTAGCCTTTTTTCTTAATTTCAGAAATTTTTGACTTCTCTGTGTTTCCATAGGTTTGGAAAAAACTAATAAAAACACAGAGAAAGCCAATAAATTTCCACATGGTTTGCGTGGGCTATTTATGAGATGAGTGCTTGTAAAGCTTTGTTACAGCACAGAAATAAAGGGCACTGACTATGCCAGAAAAGGCAAGAGTAAACAGTTGCAACCAAAACATTCCATGTCCAGCCAGGAAGGATTCAAAAAATCCAAAGTATCCTAAGCTATAACCCAACTTTGTTTCGCTTAAAATCTGAATTAGATAAAGCTGTAAAGCAAAAGGTGCCGTATGTTTCCAAGCGGAATTTAAGGACATTTTTTTAGACAAACTGATGGCCACAAACTTGAAAGAGTATCGAGCATAAAGAACAATTATTAAGGTCAGACCCAATAAAATAACAATGGTTTTAAGTGAGTATTTTACAAAGGGATTGTGGTCGACCAAGGTGGCTGTAAATTCCAAAACCTGCATAACAGGGGAAAACAGAATAGCCCACAATAAAACAAAGGCCCCAATTAAAAAGCGATATCCAAAGAATTCCAAGTTATCTTTCGATACTTCAAAAAGTTTTACATGGGTGTTAGGAGCATGACAGTACTGAATCCACTTAGGCGCCCAAAAAGCTTGAACCAGAGAGCCAATGGCTACCATCAAAAGGGCCATCCATTTGGGCTCAAGGGCAATGTTTTCATAAATATTAAAGAATTCAATACCTATTAAAATAGCAATAGGTAGCAAACTGATTTTAACAAGTTCTTTGAAATGTTTAAGGGTAAATGTGAAAGAAAACGTTTCCTTCAATGTTGTTAAAAGTGATGGCTGTGTTGTCATAATATCCTCCTGAGTTTATATCTTATCCATTTACTATAGGTAAGACTTTTGGAGTGGTCAAGCCTAAACGCCTAAGCCCAGGGTCTCTTTCGTTTTTTGAAGAGTTTTTTCTGCAATGGTTGAGGCTTTTTGCGCGCCCTCTTTCAAAATCCCCTTCAAATAATCTGGGTTTTCCATTAACTTTTCATACTTATGCCGAATGGGGGAAAGCTCAGCAATACAAATATCTGCCAATTTTTCCTTAAAGGGAGAGAAATTTCTGCCCCCAAACTCTTGAAATATTTTTTCAAAAGGAAGCTCAGTCAAGGCAGAATAGATTGTTAGCAAATTTGCAATGTCTGGCCGCCCCTGAAGTTCGTCCTTGTCCATGGGGAAGGGGAGGGAATCGGTTTTTGCTTTCTTGAGTTTAGATCGAATTGTGTCGTCATCATCCAAAAGATTTAAGCGAGATCCTTCAGCCGGATCAGATTTGCTCATCTTTTTCGTGCCATCCTTCAAACTCATCACGCGAGTGGCCGCGCCGATAATGTGGGGTTCTGGCACTGTAAATACATTCACGCCATATTTCTGATTAAAAGATAGGGCCAAATCGCGGGTTAATTCCAGATGTTGCTTTTGGTCTTCTCCCGTGGGCACATGGGACACCTGATACAACAGAATATCAGCGGCCATTAGAACAGGATAGGCGAAAAGTCCTAGCTTCTCACGCTCTTTGTCTGTGCTGGTTTTGTCCTTGTATTGAGTCATTCGATTAAGCCAGCCCAGAGGCGCATGACAGGATAGAATCCACATAACCTCTGTGTGGGCAGGCACATCGCTTTGAATAAAAATGGGGCTTTTTGTTGGGTCAATACCCGCGGCGATATAAAGGGCTGCCACCTGCAGATTGTGCTTTTTTAATAGGACCGGGTCTTGGTGAATTGTAATGGCATGCAGGTCTACAACAAAGAAATAGGATTCAACCATATGCTGCAGGTTGACCCAGTTTCTAAGAGCTCCCAAATAGTTGCCTAAATGGATGTTGCCTGTGGGTTGAATGCCAGAAATTATTCTTTTCATTTTAGTTCTACTTTTATGAGTTCATCAATAAGTTGTTCGTCTGAACTATCTTTCAGTTCCTTTTTAAATTCTTGATAAACGAAACCCTTGAACATCACAACCAAAAAAAGATAAATAGAAAATCCCGTTATCATTAGGGCAACAAGCAACAAGAAATCAACCAGAATGCTGCGTCCCAAATAAGGCACCACATAGGATGTGATAAAATGCAAAAATCCTCCCATCATGAAAGCCGCCAGTACAATACGGGGTAATTTTTTCCTAAGACCTTGGTCAGGGGTGAAAAAACCTTTTTTGTGCAACAAAAACCCTAGACTTAAACTATTTGTCCAGGAGGAAATAACAGCTGCCCAGGCAATGCCGTAATAGCTGAAAAATTGGAATAGAATAAGGGTGAATACCAGATTTGTTCCAATGGAAATTAGGGCAACTTTCATAGGCGTCTCTGTATTGCCACGAGAAAAAAAGCTTGTAGCAAAAATTTTGACCATCACGTTGGATGGTAGGCATAGGGAGTAAATGGATAGAACGCAGGCAACTTCCTTTGACATGGCTGCTGTGAAATGTCCGTGCTGAAATAGGGTGATCACAATGGGCAGGGAAATGGTGTAAAAGGCAATGGCGGCGGGGAGTGTTAAAGAAAAGCTAAACTGCAAAACTCTATTTTGGACGTGGGAAGCTCGTTCATGTTTGCCTGAGGCTAGTTGTCGAGTTAGCAAGGGAAGCAACACAGTTCCAATGGCAATGCCGATAATGCTCAGGGGAAATTGATTGATGCGATCAGCCCAGGCCAAGTAAGAAACAGCCAGGGGCACATAGGATGCAATCATGGTAGAAACGACTAGGTTGATTTGATAAACTCCTGAACTTGCAATGCCTGGTCCCATTTTCTTTAAAAGGGTTTTGAGTTGAGGGGTGAATTCAATTTTTCTAAGTTTTAGCGGCATGTTGATACGCCGACAAGCTATCATAACCCAGGCAAGCTGGGCGATTCCAGCGAACATACAACCCCAGCTTAGGGCATATCCCGCGGTGTCTTGATGGGCAGCAAAGAACATAAGAGCAAAGATGCAGAAAAGATTCAGCAAAATCGGGGCAGCAGTTGCAGCCGCAAACTGATTTAAGGAATTTAAAATACCCGCACACAGGGCGGACAAAGAAATGAATAAAATATAAGGAAAAACAATGTGACCGAATTCAATGGCCATCTGGAATTTTTCTGGGTTCGATTTAAATCCTGGGGCTAATACACCGATGACTGTGGGCATAAACACTTCAAAAATCACAATTAAGATGGTTAACAGAATGGCCAGAAAAGTAAAAACGTCCCGCGCAAAATCTAAGGCTGACTTTGATCCTTCTTGATGATGAATGCGTGAAAAAATAGGAACAAAGGCTGAATTAAGGGCGCCTTCCGCAAACAGGCTTCGAAAAATGTTAGGAAGGCGAAAAGCCTGAAAGAAAACATCCGAAATACCACTGTCGCCAAATATGGATCCAATCAATACATCTCGGATATATCCAAAAATGCGACTGACAAAAGTCAAACTTCCTACGGCAGCTACAGATTTGAACATACTCATACCATACTATTTCTTCTCCCCACCACAATATCCTCAACAGGCTTGACCCGTGGATTCAGTAAGGGGGCGATTTGGGGAGCACATTCCCCAACAATCAATCCCTAAGAAGCGCTATCTGAATCTTGGGGTGATTCCTTATCAGCACCTTTGTCAGAGTCTTTCTCTGATGTTTTGGGAGAGCTTTGCCGATTCTTTAAAACTTCATTCAGTCCATGCAAACTGCCTTCTTTTTGAAGGATTGCGTTGAATTCAGACCGTTGAGTTAAACTCATGCTAACACCTTCAACCACCACATCGAAGATTTTATATTCTTTATTGTCGTTTTGAAACAAATGCCATTCAATGGAAATTTTTGTACCATTGGGCCGTAAAATTTGGCTTTGTACAACGATTGTAGAAACATCCTTGTCGACGATTTTATTGCCAATGACCTTGAATTTTTCCCCATGATACTCTCCAAATCGCGACGCATAGGTGCTGACGATAGTTTTTTTGAAAAGCTCAATATATTCATCCATATCTGTGGGTTTTGCGTCACGGCGGTATCGACCCAGAACAAATTTTCCAATTTTTTCATAATCAAAAGCGGAAACAAACATCTTTTCAAATTTTTTATTGCGTTCTTCCCGAGTTAGCTGCTTTCCCGTTAGTTTTTCAATGGCTTTGTTACCCAAGTCTTGAATAAAATCTTCAGCGCCTTTCCCCACATCTTCTGGAGAGCTGCTCTGTGATTTTTTCTTCTTTTTAGGGTTTTCATCAGATTTAACAGCATCTTTCTTAGATTCATCTACAGCTGGGGCTGTAGTTAAGTTTTCCGTAGTTTCCTTTTTTTCGACTTCTTTAGTTGATTTCTTCTTTTTTTCTGATTTGATGCTTGTATTATTTTTCATAAAACTCGCAGCGTCTTTTTCCAGCTTTTCTAGAAAACTGCTATCTGAGTCATTATCCTTACACTCAGCAGAAATTCCCACCGTTAAAGTGCCAAAAAACAAAGAAATTATTAAAAAAATTCTAATCATCAAACATAAACTCCTTTAGGGATGGGCTATTATATTGAACTGTATCGCCTTCCCGGTTTGCATTCATATACTGTTTATAGAAGCTACGCATTGCCGCGTAAAAGTCAATAGATGTTTCACGGAAGTTCTTAATATCATCTACCATATCAGCACGGGTAATCATGAAGCGAGCCACTGTGCGGGTATACATTAGGCCAGTCTCATTGTTCTGGATCATGTAATAGTTGAATGGATCTGTGAAGTAGTCAACACCCAGTCCCAGAATAAATCTGGGGGAGGCGGGCCCTAGGACAGGCAACACAATATAGGGCCCCTGGGGAACGCCCCAATACTTTAGGGTTGTGTTAAAGCTTTCCTTGTGCGCTGGTAGCCCTAGCTTTTCTGCCACATCAAAAAGACCCAATACTCCAAAAACCGTATTCAGAAGAAAGCGGCAAAAGCTTTCGACAACCTTATCCGGTTTTGCCTGTAAGCTGTCATTGACCATTGTGATGGGTTCGACCAGGTTGTCCAAAAAGTTAGTGACTCTGTTTTGGGCGACTATGGGCACAGCACTTTTATACATGGCGGCAAAGGGGTCAATCAAAATGCCATCAACCACCCGGTTAAATTCAAAAACGGGTCGGTTCATAAATTCAAGGGGGTCGCTGTCTAGGTCGTCTTCATCATAGCTGGCTTGAGTTGCCGTGGAATCCTTGGCTTCAACACAGGGAGACCACGCAAAAAAAGAAAGCAGAAATAAAGCGAAGAAGATTCTCATAAGATTTAATTTATAGGAATCTGATGAAGATTGCAATGCGGGTTAAATGGTCGGGTTAAATGGTCTTCATGAACTCTCTGCTGTCTTCTACGGACTTGACCCGTGGAAGATACCATGAAGGCTCAATTTGCTCTCCATGTTCATCTAAAATTCTACTTTCCCCTGTGCAAATGCTATTGTGAAGCAGTCTGATTTCTGGGGACACCATTAGAATTTTCCAGTCATCCCCTGTGTGAGCTTCACCCAGGCCCACCAAATGATCATTTCTTGTTTGAAGATTAATTTTTTGGAAAACCATCAGAGGGCCTTGTCTGCAGATGACACATAAAAATGTCTCATCTGCAGACAATATCGAAGAATGTGTATATACGTCTCCCCCCATCCTTGGGCAGCCAATCCAATATGTCCTAACAATTTTATTTTGTGCTATAGACCATTCAGCATACAGTGGGATATCCTTCCCCTGCACTAATCGATCTCCATTTTTCTTTACTAAAAAGTCCTGACCTGTAATGGGAAATTGATCGATACCTACATATTTTAATAGTTGATCCTCATTCGCGGCTGCAGCGCCGTAGGCACCAGAAAAATTCAGGCTCAAAAAAATAAGAATAGTGGAAATAATAAGTTGGATTTTCATGTGAACTGTCTAACATAAAAAAATACGAAAAGAAAGCTGGATTGCCACAGAAATTCTTCGTAATGACGGGAAAAAATGCAATATGGGTTGTGGAGTTTTAGAATGATGTCAACAGTTTTAAAAAGTCTAAAATTCCGATGGCTTCCACATTGTCTGACATGGGGAATCTGTCAGTGCTGCCATGGATAACGAATTTTTGAGTGGCCTTGATATCTGTTGCAGCTACATGAAATCCTTTCTGCAGTTTTGGGGCACTTGATTTCTTTATTTCGATGGCCCAAATTTCGTTGTTGGGGCCTTCTAAAATTAAGTCAATCTCTGCGGAATCAGAAGTTCGATAATAGCTATATCTCCACTTATTATTTAAAGAATTTACAATATTTTCTATGACGAACCCTTCCCAACTGCTGCCTGATAAAGGGTTCCCTAACAAATCTGAAAAACTAGATATTTTAAGAAGACAATGTAGCAAACCAGAGTCTCTTAAATACACTTTTGGGGCTTTAACAATTCTTTTTTTTGTATTACCAGACCAGGGCTGAAGCTGGCGCACCATATAGAAATCTGTCAGTATATCCAGATAATTTCTGACCGTTGTATGGCTTAGTTCTAAACTTTTTCCAATTTCAGAAAAGTGCATTTGTTGTCCGTGATAATGGGCCAGCATAGTCCAAAATCGCCTCATGTGTGTGGCCGACACCTGTGGTCCCATGAAGGGAATATCCCGCTCTAGGTAAGTTGAGATAAAATCATTGCGCCACATCCAACTTTGTTCTTCTGTTTTAGCCAAATAACTATCTGGAAACCCCCCTCTAAACCACAGTTTTTCTGGATTAAATCCTAAGTTTTCTGCATGCGCGATTTCAGTGATGGAAAAGGGGGATAACTCAAGGTACCTAATGCGACCTGCAAGGCTTTCAGAGGAATGTTGCAATAAATCACGAGAGGCCGACCCCAATAATAAAAATTGTTGAACCCGATTGTCTTTTCTTTTATTGGCGTCAACGAGTCCTCTTAAAGGACTAAACAAATCAGGCTTTCTTTGGACTTCATCAATAACAAAAAATTTGTCACTAAAACGCCGGAAATATGCCTCTGGGTCGTCGAGCTGAGCTAAATCTGAATCGAGCTCTAAGTCCAGATAAACAACTTCCTTGTTTTGTATTTTTTTCAGTAAATCAAAAGCCAGGGTTGTTTTTCCAACCTGTCGAGGTCCAAGAAGCGCAACCACGGGCATATCCATAACCGCTGCAAGCAATATTTTTTCTAAATTTCGTACAATCATAAGGACTAGTTTACGTCCAGATTTTCAATTTGCAAGAATTTTCTTATAAAAGTCTGCAATTTGAAAACTTGCGTTTCAATTTGCAAGGTTTTTGCCCGGTTGCATCTTCTGAAAATTAGACAATAAAAAAGCACCGACTTTTTGGAAAGTTGTGGGGGAGGTTGTCTTAGAATTCTGATCCAGCAGGCTTTTTTGCAGCGCAGCGTATTCCTGTGCCGTGGGTAGGACCACTGCATCCAAGGGTTTATTGCCCATGCGTAGGGTCCATAAGCCAAAATGGAGGGCTGTTAGATTTTTGTGGATATCCAAATATTTTAAATCAATGGCTCTGGGGGGGGGGCCAAAATACCCAGTCAGTAATTCTTTTTCTTGAAAATCAGATAGATCAAAGTAAAAACTCAGGGACCCCAACTCATCATAAATGCTGGCAACGCTGGTTTCAGCCCAGTCTAAAAACAGGAACTCTCCATTTACATCAAAAATGTTGCTTGGTTTTAGATCATTATGAATAATGATTTTATGGGTTTCATCTAAAGTCGGTTTTAAACCTTCCAGATATTTTTCAATGGCGGTGTGCTGAGCCTCAGATAATAGTTTTAGTTGCACTAGTTCCCCCAGACGTTTCTTTGAGCGGTCATACATGGAATATCGTTGAACTATAGGGCCCAGGTTGTCTTTAATCAGCAGTTCATGAATTTCTCTAAGAGCTTTTCCCATTTTTTTTTCGTTCCCTTCAAGGGTTGTCATGGATTTTCCCTTTAGAAAATCCATGACAAAGATCAGCTCGTTTTCTGAATGCCACAGAATTTCTGGTCCCCATTTTTCTTGGCCTATCAATTGACTGACCCGGATAATGGTTTTTCTGTTTTGCAGATGGCGTAAGGGGTTTAGCACTTTCACCGCTACCTTCTTCTTTTCACCATTTTGTGTAATGTCTAGGGCGTAGATTTGATCAAAGCTAAGTCCTTCCTCGATAGAGTGACATTTCTTAATGCTTTTTGCAGGAAGGTAATCGGCGAGCTTTGGAGAAAGAGTTCTGCAGTTCGAGGCCCACAGGGAGGGAGTCGTGAGTAGAAGGGTGAAGATGAAGAATTTTTCTCTCATAAAACCTGCATAATTCCGGGCTCTGTCCATAAGAGTATTTTTTTAATTATATAGTCTGGATAAATATCTTGCAGGACAGATTCATACAAGGCCAATTGTTCGGTGTATTCAGGTGGGGGTGTTCTAGCATAGTTTTCCAGAAAACGACCTGTTTTATAATCTACGATAAAAATTTGCTTCGTATCTTCATGAATCGTGAGTACGTCAATAATGCCCCGGATTTTTTGCCCCTGTTTCCATCCCTCAATCGGGACTTCTTTTAGGCTGTCAGCATTGATGTAACGGTCCCAGTCTTTGTTGGAAAGCAATTGATGGATGGAGTTTTCAAGATCTTTTTTTTCTTTTGTGGGCCAGTCAATTTTGTCTAAATATTCGGTGATTAGATTTTGTTGATCAGCCTTTGGGGCCTTAAAAATCCACTGGAGAATTTGATGAACCAAGGTACCTTTTTCTTGAGCATAGGAAGAACTTGGCGTTGATTCCTTTGTTGTGTCGGTTGAGGGGGTTATTTTTTTTGGTTCCTCATAAGAAAAGGCGGCATGAACCCATTCAGGTACCAAAGTTAGCTCTAGTTGATCGGATTCTTTTTTCTCAACCAATTTCTTCCTTATATTCAACGTATCTAGTGTTTCATAGGACCAGCCTGTGGGGGCAGGAGCTCCAAAGATTTCTATGGATTTGGCGAGCAGTGTGTACCAGCTTTTTTCATCCAGATTTCTTTTTGGGGCCCACCCGCCCACATATAGTTCGTCTTCTGCCCGGGTCATGGCAACGTAAAGAAGCCTGTAATATTCATCCAGAGCATCTACTTCTTGAACATAAGATTCTACACCGCTTTTGAGCTCACTTTTCGGCACCCAAAGGGGCAAAGAGCTCGATCCCTGCGTCCAGTAAAAACGAGAAGAGTTTGTGGGCAACTGGGTGGTGTCAGGCAGAAACACAATAGGCGCTTGCAAACCCTTGGACCCATGGATGGTCATCAGGCGCACTTGATTGCTCGAATTTTTCTGCAAAGATCTTTTGATCTCAGCATCATTCTGTTGCATCCAGAATTGAAACTTTTGCAGGGACATTCCCTGTTGGGATTCAAAATGAAAACAAAGGTTTAAGAATTCTTCTAAAGCATCTTCAACATCAGCACCCAATTGGCTTGTAAGTTTTTGCCGTCCTTTAAAGTAACTTAAGATGGTCCCGTAAAAAATTGCGGGGCCGTGGGATTTTGCCAAAGTTTTTATCTCAGAAAGATGATCATAGGTGGCCTTTAAAAGTTCATTGCTTTGCAGGGCTTCCCATAGACAGGAATCTTCTCGGTTGGACGCAAGGTCAAACAACTGTTCTTCCGTCCAGTTAAAAAATGGCCCCTTCAAAACTGTGGCGAGAGTTAAGTCGTCTGTGGGTAGCAAACAAAAATCTCCCAAAGCTAGCAGGTCCTGTATGGCAATCTCATCTTTCAAAACCATGCGGTCTACTCCAGATACCGGGATGTTGTTATGCTTCAGCGCTCGCACCAAATCATGCAAAAACGAATCCCGATGGCGTACTAGGATCATGATGTCTTGGGGTTCAATGGGCCGGTTTCTAGAGTGTAGCCATTTTTTATCCGCAAGCCACTGACCGATTGTAATGGCAATGGAGTTGGCCATTTTATAGCGGGCCGTTTCGGGCAGCTTTGTAGGGGAAGGGATATTCCAGGGGTCGTGGGCATTTTGGTTGTCGTCTCCCACAAGCAGGGGCCACACTTCAACCCGGCCTCCGTGGCCTTCTCGGTGGAGGATATGTTCTTTGTATTTCTGCAATAGTGGAGTTCCTGTGAACACCGTATCCACAAACTTCAGAATGGCCTCTGTTGAGCGGTAAGAGGTTGATAAATCAACAACTTCCCACTTTCGGCCGGCCTTTTGAACTAGATCGCCGAAGAGTTCTTTCATTTGTTGGAAGGTGAGGGGGCTGGCCCCCTGGAAGCTATAAATGGATTGTTTTGAATCTCCTACCACAAACAGGGTTCGATGGTGGGAAGCTTCCGAATGGGGTGAGAAAAATTCCTCAACCAAGTGTTTAATAAAAGTCCATTGTGCATGGCTGGTATCTTGCGCTTCATCAATCAAAACGTGATCAATGCCCCCATCAAGCTTATAAAAAATCCAGGGTTTGTTGGTGCCTTCTTTCAACAAATGAATGGATTTATCAATCAGGTCGTCATAGTCTACCTTTGAATTTTTTTCCTTAAAGGTGGCATACAGATGGGCATAAGTTTTTCCTAACTGATAAAAACAGATTGTTAGGTTTGCAACGGTTTGTCTTTTCAGGGTTTGAACAAAATCATAAAGGTGATCTGCATGGTCCGCAAGGGCAGGAGCATAGTCTTGGAATTGCTCTTTAAAATCCTTGCCCCTTAATTTTTGTCGGACGGTTCTTTTTTCTGTTAGAAAGAAAACTTCATAGGCATTCCAGTCTTTTAGTTTTTCTTCCACCGATTTATTCAGAATGTCAGGGGCGCCTAGATCAGAGGGTATCTTTTCAAGGAGGTGCTGGTTTAAAAATTCTTTTTTTAGGTCTTGCTCAGCTTTGGCAAGGTTAACGCCCAACAATTTCACAAGATTTTCTTGTAGTCGGGACAGGTTTTCGGACAACAAAAATTTTAGGACGTCCTGTTCTTTGCTTTGCAAAAAAATATCTTCTAGAGTTGTCAGTGAAACATAGGTGGAGATTAAATCCATATCCTGTTCCGACGTTTGTTTCAGGATTTGATGAAAGACTTCTTTTTTTACTTTTTGAGTATAGGAGTCATCCATAATTTGGAAATGGGGCATCAGGCCGATCTCAAGCGGGAAAGTCTTCAACAAAAACTGGCAAAAAGCGTGGACCGTCTGAATCTTGATGTTTTCGCCTTTGATCAACTGCGCAAACAAAGATCTGGATAATTTCAAGTGGGTTTCTTCTGGGTTTGTCCCCAATAAAGCCGCCAAATCTTTGCGAAGTTCATAGGATTCACATCGGGACCAAAAGGCTAGCTTTTGCTGGATTCGTTCGCTCATTTCTGCCGCTGCGGCTTTGGTAAAAGTCAGGCATAAAATCTTTTTGGCTGGGGCCCCATGAAGCAGCAAAGAAAGAACCCGGTCAACCAACACCTTGGTTTTGCCCGTGCCGGCCGAAGCCTCAACCCAACAGGATAGTTGGGGATCAACGGCTTTTGTTTGTGATGTAGATAATTGTATCATTGATTTTATTTACGATAAAGGAATGGAGGGAAAGTTTAAAGGGGTTTTTGTGAAAGGTGTGATTGATCTTGCCTAAGGCTTCTTCTATAGTAAAAATATGATTTTTAATAACAATTTAAAGCTACACGTTTCTTTGAAGACGATTTGTGAGAACTATGAAAAAATAAAAAGTTTCACAAAGCGGGATGTGGCTGTTGTCTTGAAAGCAAATGCCTATGGTTTGGGGATGGGCGCTTTGGCAGGCCCCTTGGTTGAAGCAGGTGCGGGCACTATCTTTGTAGCAACGGTTTGTGAGGGGGTAGCCCTGCGCCAGCTTGTGGGGACTGGTGTGACTATTTTTGTTCTGAATGCTTTTCATAGGAATGATTTACTCTATTTTGATCAGGCTCAGTTGCGACCAGTTATTTGTTCGGTCGAGCAGCTTAAATTGTGGCGCGCTCATTCAGACGCGCCGATTATCTTGCATTTTGATACAGGTATGAATCGGCTGGGGCTGAATGAAGATGAAGTCGGGGAAGTTCTTGAAAATTTAAAGGGTGCACGGGTTGACTATGTTATGTCCCATATGGCCTGTGCTGAACATCCGGATGACCCTCATAATGCTCGACAGTTGGCTCGTTTCAAATCTATTATTCAACATTTTCCTGGGGCTCAGTATTCGCTTGCGGCATCTGAATCCCTAAATCTACCCGATGATTATTTCTTTCATATGTTGCGTATTGGTAAGGCTCTGTACGGCAGCATTCAACCATTTCCTGGTAAGGTGACAGAAAATCTGAAATTTACCTTTAAAACTCAGGCGCGTATTTTACAAACCAGAATCCTGCAAAAAGGCGACTCCATTGGGTATGGGGCTACTTACGTGGCGCCAGAATCTAAAAATATAGCCACTATTGGGGTCGGATTCGCGGATGGGTTGCCCCGTGCGTGCAGCAATCAAGGGGTTGTGTATGTGGGCGATCATGAGGCCCCCATTTTAGGGCGGGTTTCGATGGATTTGACAGTGATTGATGTGTCACACATTCCGTCGGAATTGATTTCCACGGAAACCTGGGTGGACTTAATCCGGGACCGAAGGACTTTCTATAAGCAAGCCGCAGACAGCAATTCAGGTATCTATGAGTTGGTGACGCGGTTGGGGAACCGCTATGCCAGAATTTATGATAAAACCTAGATTTTTGGCCCCCTCTATCGCGAAGAGATCTTAAATTCCATCACCGAATGATTCCCTAGGGTCGAAGCCCTAGGAAGTCAGCAGGAGAGGTAAGGCAGAACTAATTAACAGTCGTCCCGTCAATAAAGCTGCGGAGCTTCCGTGAACGACTGGGGTGCTTGAGCTTACGCAAAGCTTTGGCTTCGATTTGTCGAATGCGTTCCCGGGTTACAGAAAACTGCTGGCCAACTTCTTCCAGGGTGTGGTCTGTATTCATTCCAATACCAAACCGCATTCTCAGAACGCGCTCTTCACGAGCGGTCAGGGTTGATAGCACCCGTGTTGTAGCTTCCCGCAGATTCGAATGAATGGCCGCATCCAAAGGAACAACTGAGTTTTTATCCTCAATGAAGTCTCCTAAGTGACTGTCATCCTCATCCCCCACGGGAGTCTCAAGGCTGATAGGTTCTTTAGCAATCTTCAGCACTTTGCGAATTTTATCTAAAGGCATAGAAAGCTTTTCTGCCAATTCCTCAGGGGTTGGTTCGCGGCCAATTTCATGGAGCATTTGCCGCGATGTACGCACCAACTTGTTGATGGTTTCAATCATGTGCACAGGAATACGGATGGTGCGGGCTTGGTCTGCAATAGACCGAGTAATAGCCTGACGAATCCACCATGTAGCATAGGTTGAAAACTTATAACCCCGACGGTATTCAAACTTATCAACGGCCTTCATAAGGCCAATGTTGCCTTCTTGAATCAGATCCAAGAACTGAAGTCCTCGGTTGGTATATTTTTTAGCAATAGAAATAACCAGACGCAAGTTGGCCTCAATCATTTCTGTTTTTGCTTTGTTTGACTGACGGGTACCCCGTTGAACAACGCTGATCAGGTTTTTAAAATCTAAAAGAGACAGATCAAATGGGGCTGGTATGGCCTGCAGTTCAGTCATAATGTCTTTGACTTTTTTGGCAGTTGCAAAGCTTTTCCATTCGTCGCCCTTTGATTCAAGGCCTTTTAACCAAGAAGCGCTGAGCTCTTGGTTTGTATAGGCTTGAATATACGCAGTTCGGTCAACACCAAAAGATTCTGCCTTTTTTAACAATTCAAGTTCGCAATTTGTGATGGTTTTGTTGTATTCGCTAAGCTCGGTTGTAAGCTCTTCAATGCGATGATTGTTCAAACGCAAATCGCGGATTGTATCAACAATTTCTTCTTCCAATGCATGATGCTCATCTAGTATCTTGACAGGTACAGTGGCATTTTTCAGGGTGTAAGATAGTTTGGATAGGCGTGTCTTTTTTAACTGTTCGTTTAACGTTTCTACCTTGGCTAAGCCCTCCAAAATTTTAGGCATGGCTGTGGCTTCTAACAAAGCAAGAGAAATGACCTCAGATTCTGCTTCAACCTCTTCAGCTTCTTCCTCAGGCGCAAGGACGATAGGATCCAACGACTCCTCATCTTCTGAAGAGGGTTTTTTTTCGACTTCTGAAAGAGTTGGTTCACCAGTTGTTTCCTTAGTGGGGGCTAAAGGAATTTCATCAACAAAGGTGACATCAGCAGCAACTTCATCAAAAGGAATATCTTCTTCATAGGGGGTTTCCAATAAAGCAATGTCTCTTAAAAGAATTTTACCTTCTTTAAGGGCTGCGCCCCAGGCGAGTACAGCGTCTATTGTTCGTGGGCTTGAATACAAAGCGCGGGTCATCATTTCCCGGCCGCTTTCTATGCGTTTTGCAATTTCAATTTCGCCTTCACGGGAAAGCAGTTCAACGCTACCCATTTCACGTAAGTACATGCGCACAGGGTCGTCAGTACGACCAGATGAATCGGGCGTTAAATCAAGAGTTTCTGGTTCGTCTTCTTCTGTTGCGGCAGTGGGAAAAGAGGTTTCTGTTTCTTCCCCATCTGTCACATCAATATTCATATCAGCGAAAGTTTCCAAAATCATTTCATTGAGTTCTTCCGCATTTTTAGCGCTTGAAATAGCCTGTTTAATTTCGTCTTTGGTGACAAACCCTTTTTGCTTGGCTTCAGCCAATAGCTTTTGGATATCTACAGACATTTGTTTTTTGTCTACAGGGGCAAGGTCTTCCCGTTCTTGTTCTTCAGAAAAGCCAGTATTATCTAGTTCTTTTGTCATTTTCGCCCTCTTTTTTTAGCAATAGATCGTACCACATTGTACAGTTAAATCAACTCGTCTTTTTCGTCTTCAGGAAGTGCATAGCGCATTTCTTTTAGTATTTTAAAGCGATTCCAAGATTCTTGCGAAAAATCCTGGGTCAGATTCTCTTTAGCTTGCTCTAAATCAAGCGTATCTTGCTGTTTTGTTTGATACGCCGATAAAGTTGCTTTCCAAAAATCCAGCAGCTCGTCTTTATTGCTTTGCCATATGAAGGGAGCATGTACTTTCAAGTCAACAGATCGTACTTGCTCACATAGAGCATCCAACTTCCTTTCTGTTAGATAGAGATGGAGCGAAGATATTTCAAGGGGTTTTTGTTCATGAAAATAAAAAAGAATGATTTGCTGCAAAATAGTATAGTTTTTATCGTCAAAAACAATACAACCAAATTCTTCGTGGACATGGTCCAAAAGATCTGGATGTTGCAGGATACAAGCCATAATGATGCGTTCTTGCAGGGCTTTTGAATTTAGTTTTGTTAGGGAATGAGTGGGGGAGGAGCTCAATTTATTTTTCTTGAGTTCGCGGCTCCAGGCAAAGAATTTGTCTTTTAAGTCATAGCTATAGAAAGTTCGCACTTGGGAATCTGTTATTTTTTGTAAGGCCTGATCAATTCTTTTTTGAAGCAGAGCTTTCTTTTCTGGGGTTTTTTTAGGAAAATCTGTGACCAATGACTGCCACAAAAACTCATTCAGCGGGGTTGCGGCGGTTGTTGCTTGAGTCCAGGCCGTTTTGCCCTTTCTTTGAAGCAAGGTGTCTGGGTCTTCCCCATCGGGCAGCATGATAAAATTTAAAGAGTGTCCAGCTTTCAAAAGGGGTAATACTTTTTCTGCGGCCCGTTCAGCTGCTTTGTGGCCCGCGTTATCTCCGTCAAAACACACAAGGGGTTCCGGGTAAACCTTCCACAAAAGCTGGATTTGATCTTCTGTCAGGGCTGTTCCCATGGGGGCAACGACCCGTTCATAGCCATGTTGAACCAGGCGGATAACGTCCATATATCCTTCAACCACGAAAACGGGCTGGTCCCTTTGAAGGGATTTGAAAGCTTTATCGATATTAAAAAGGGTGCGCCCCTTGTCAAATACAGGTGTTTCCGGAGAGTTCAAGTATTTAGGCTCGCCAGGGCCCAAAATGCGCCCGCCAAACCCAATAACTTTGCTGGCTCTGTCCAAAATGGGAAACATAATGCGATTGCGGAATTTGTCATAGGAATCGCCCCGGTCTGTTGTGCTAAGCAGGCCTGCTTCTTGAATCAGGGGCAGGGCAAAGCCTTCCTTTAACAGATGTTCCTTGAGGGGGGATCCTTGAGATGGAGCATACCCTATGCGGAAAGACTTAATGACTTGGGGAGTTAATTGACGGTTGTGGTGTAAGTAATCTCGTGCTTCTGTGCCCTCGGCCAGGTTGAGTTGTTTTTGAAAATACTGGGCGGCCTCTTCCAGAATTTTCAGCAGAGCTTCCCGTCCAGACAGAACGCTTTCTGGTTCTTTTGTGAATTTGGGCAGCTCAACACCAGCAATCTGGGCGGCCTGCCGAAGAGCTTCCCCAAAGTCAATGTGTTGCTGAAACATCAAGAAATCAAAGATGGATCCATGAACCCCACAGCCAAAACAATGATAAAAACCCTTTGAGTCATTGACCGTGAAGGAGGCAGTTTTTTCCTGGTGAAAAGGGCAGCACCCAACGAACTCGTGTCCTCGTTTTTTCAGGGGGACCGATTTGCTGATGAATTCAGAAAGGGTTAGGCGTGCCTTTATTTGTTCCAGCACGGAATCATTCATCATGAAAAAACTTTCTAAAGGCTTGATAGTTTGTCTTTTAAAAAGGTTGAGGCTTTACCAAAATCCATTTGACCCGCATATTCTTCACGCAAAATAGTCATTACGGCCCCCATATCTTTGGGAGATTTTGCATCGGCCTGGTGGATTGCTTTTGTGACAGCTTCTTTCAGCTCTGTATCATCTAATTGTTTCGGCAGGAAAGAGAAAATAATGCTGATTTCGCTTTCTTCTTTTTCAACCAAATCCATGCGATTCGCTTGGGTAAACATGGCAATGCTTTCTCTGCGCTGCTTGATCATGGTTTGCATCAGCTGAACAATTTGATCTTCTGGAATACCATCAACTAAACCTTTTGGGCGGGCATCAATGTCTTTTTGTTTAATAGCGGCTAAAATCATTCTAACAGTGCCAAGTTTTTCCTTGTCATTGCTTTTCATGGACTCTTTCATGGCATGGGTAAGTTGTTCGCGTAACATAAGGGACCTTTCTTTTAAATCTTATATGAGATCTCTGCTGGAGAGTGAAATAAGACCACTATAATCTCCGCAAATTATAGGGAGATTATATGTCCTAATCACCGCAAAGGCAACTAAATACCGTCTAATTACCGCAGGTCTGACAACAAACTTGTCATTCTGTTCCATTATAGGTAGACTTAAAGAAAAATAAGGGAAGGTTTCGTGAAAGTTCGCGGATTTCGGTTGGTTGTCTTTTTGCTGTTTTTTCAGTCTGTGGCCTTTGCGGACATAGAGCAAACAAAGATTACCCAGGTTTTGGATACTCTAGAGGCCGAACCCCTGAAGTTTGAAACAGTTCCCCGACCCAAAGAATCAGAGGAATCGGGCCTGACAGAGGCGCAAAAAGCAAGTTCTGTTCGCTTTACCTTAAAGTCTATTATTTTAACAGGGAACACCCTGTATTCTGACGCAGAATTTCTTCCTTTTTATAAAAAATATATCAATAAAGATATCTCTTTCTCTGACCTAAACGAAGTCACCCAAAAAATTACGAAAAAATATCGCAAAAATGGGTATGTGTTATCCTATGCCATGGTCCCTAAGCAAGAGGTTGAAAGGGGGATTATTGTTATCAAGGTGGTGGAAGGATATGTTGCCCAGTATGTACTCGATGATCCTCAAAAAGTTTGCGACGAAAAGATTAAGTATTATTTGAATCAAATCCTTCGTTCCAAGCCATTGCATCAAGATGTTTTAGAACATAATCTTTTGTTGATTCGGCATCTGTTCGGGGTTGAGGTTCAAACAACCTTTACGCCATCGACTAAAGCCTTAAATGCCACGGATTTGATTGTGAAGCTTTCCCGGCAAAAAACTACAATCACAGTGGCTGCGAACAATGATCAGGTCAACAGTTTAGGGCCCTGGATGGGCATTGCGCAAAGTCGGATCAACAACGTAACCAACCATCATGATTATCTTGAGGCAGGGGGGGCAAGTTCCCCCAATACCACAGACTTTCATGCGCTTTTCGCGAAGTATGAGGTGCCTGTAGGGTATGGCGGAGAAACAGTTAAGATTCAAGGAAACCAAGCTCGGTCGAACCCTAGTGGTACCCTGGCGCCTAACGATATTGTCAGCAGAGAAATGGATGGCAAGGTAGTTTTTAGAAAACCAGTGATCTTAGAACGGGATCAGATGTTATCTTTCCAAGGGGGAATGGGGGCGCAAAACGTTAAGTCAATGTCAGCTACCGGTATTTCAAGGTACACAGATAAAACAAGGTCTTTGTTATTTGGCATGCGGTACGAGCTAAGTGATGCCTTTTTAGGCAGCAACCAGTTGGACGCTGAATTTTCCTATGGGTTGAATGCCATAGGGGCCAGTGATCAGGGGCCTTTACGATCACGCCTGAATGGAACGGCCAACTATACGCGGTTGACTTTTTCTTTCGACAGGCTGCAACAGCTTAATTTCCTGATGGATAACCTGGCCTTACTCTTTTCCATGCAGGGGCAATATGCAGGGGCAACTCTTTTATCAGCCCAACGGTTCGGGGTAGGGGGCTCTGAAAACCGGGCCTATGCACCAGGAGCATTAACTGGAGATAGCGGCTTGCAAGGGCGGCTTGAGCTGCAGTACCGTATTCCCTTTGATTCCTTCTTTAGGGATATAATGTTTTTGGCCTTTTATAGCAATTCGCACATTTGGAATCGGGCTCCCAGCACGGATGAATCCTCAACAGACAGCGCTAAAGGTCTGGGTGGTGGTGTGCGTGTAAGCCTGGGGGCTAGGGGCAGCATGTACTTAATTTACGGTCGTCCTATGCGGCATATGCTTGTGGGAAGTCCGGTGAAGGATAAGTTCTACTTCGGGATTAACTACACCATTTAAAAACCTAGCTTTTTGGCCGAGTATTTCATGAAACGGCTTCGTCCCAATTGAATCCCTTGGGCTCTTTTTTTTTGCTTTCCTCGGGCTTGACCCGAGGACCAACGCCTTCCCCATAATTTTTTCTATGGTTTTTTGAAAAAAGTAGATTATACTGGATAGATAAACCAAAAAATACCAAAGGGAGGAAACGTCCGTGTCTAAAACTTACATCGTATTCTTATTCATAACGGCAATTGCCTTGAACAGTGCGGCTATGATCATGCCTGGTGTTTATGGCGGAGGCTACG
Organism: Alphaproteobacteria bacterium; assembly: GCA_037146715.1. NCBI lineage: Bacteria > Pseudomonadati > Pseudomonadota > Alphaproteobacteria > Alphaproteobacteria bacterium. The sequence continues at coordinate 1,537 of JBAWWO010000006.1, read as the reverse complement.
GCGTTGTGCGAGGTCCTGGCATGTATGCGCCTCCTGGCTATACGATGGGCATGAATATGAACCAACCCGGAATGATGCCCCCCAGTTATAGCTACCCAGGTGGTGGCATGGGAATGGGTGGAGGCTATGGTCAAGGTGGATACGGTCAGGGCGGCAACTATGGCCAAGGGGGCGGGCCTATGGTTGATCCCTCAAGCCAAAACAATTTCTTGGTGACTGAGGCCAATAAGGTCATTGCTCGCTGGGAAAATAACAAAACTCAAGATGATGCAGTCACTGACTTTACAGCATCCTATGCAGCCATCAAAAAAGACCGGGATATTTTGACAAAGTTCATTAACAGCCAAACAGCTGACCCTACAAATGCCCAAAAAGTACAGCAGCTGCTGAATTTGGTTGAAATGAAAGTGGTGATTCAAGAGGTTGAATCGGCCCAAAAGACCAGTTTGCCGAACCTAATTTTTGCTTTGACCTCCAGCCAAACGAATGAGGACCCTAGCGTAAAAATGTCCAGTGGGTCGTCACCGAATATTATCATTAATCGGGATTGGATTATGGCGAAATTGAAACAGCTGCAAAACTTGCTGTCTGGGTTTAGTAATTTGCTGAACAGTAGTCCCAATTTGATTCAAAACCTGCCCGACGAGCTGGTGGGATTGGATTCAAAATACCCCCGCGCCCAGCAGATTATGACTTATCTGCATCAGCAGCTCAACTGCTATACCGACCCCACCCAGGCCTATTGTATTGCGATCGACCCGAAGACGCAGAAGAATAGTCAGAATAGTAATAGCCAGGGATTAAGTCAGGCTGATCTTGATTATCAGAGGCAACAGCAAATAGATCAGGGAACTCTTGACCCTAACGCGTTCTAGTGATGAGAAGCCTGCACCATTTTCCGTTCTGCGAGCAGTGTCGTATGAAGCACAGGAAAGTGATGTAACAAAGTATGGTCGACTGATTCTTTCGTATGATCAAACATAGAAAAATTCAAACCAATTCTAGTAAAAAACTCTTCAGCATCATGAGTTAGACGTCCAAATAAAACACAACTTACGGGAAAATATGGAGAGTGAGTTTTGGTGCATCCCAAGATAAAAGCCTTTAGTGCTAGCAAAGCAGGGACGTTGCCAATACCGGCTGTTACCCAGACTTTTGTAAAGCCCTCAGGGGAATCTATAAAGGTAAAAATTCCTTGATCCAAATGCATAAACTCTTGAACTCTGATGAGCGGAAAAAGAAGGCGATCATTCCACATAGAGGGGACTTTTTTCAATGTCAAAAAATTTTGATAAACATGTTGGTCTATTCTTAACGCCTTATATAAATTTCCAAGTGTCACTCCAGCATGGACATCAATTGGCCCTGGAATTCCATGATAAGCAAGACACACTTTTCTCATGCTATCGTTTACAGCAACAGTTAAATGAGCACTCTCGGAAAGATCCCAGTGGTTTTTTCTGAAACCGCTGTCACTTAAAGATTTAGGGGCTGAAGTAGCTAAGGATTAATGTTTAGATGATTTATACCAGGATTT
>JBAWWO010000005.1 GCA_037146715.1 Alphaproteobacteria bacterium | reverse complement strand
AAAAAATCCAGAAATTTAGAAAATCCCTCAGACCTCACTTATGCAACAAGGTCCAAAAGAACTGCACTAGCAGATCTGCAGCACACTTCTCCTATGTCTTCTCCAGCTCTACCTCAAGCTCTACCTCAAGCTGATCAAGCTACTACACCTGTGGGTTCACCAAATTTAATGAGAGTAATGTTTTCGAGTCCTAAACGTAGCCCTAAACGAGCACCTTTAGAACGACAGACTAGTCAAGAGAGACGAGGAGGGGTGCTGGTTCCTCCAGCACTATTAGTAGAGCCGGCGTTATCAAGTCCTGAGATATTGGGTACGGTGAGTTTTAACGAAACTCCGATAGTAAAACAGGGTGAAAATTCTGGACAATGTGGAATAATATTTGATAAAAACAACCTCTTTGCACTTATAGAAACTGATTTATCATCTAATATATATTTTGGAAAAGTGAAACATACTAAAGGTTTCCTTATTGTTTCTAAAGATGGAAATACCCTTCAAGGGTGTGTAATTTTTAAAAATTCTTCGAAAAGGAAATCTGCTTATGAATTAGAGTATGCCAATTTAACAGGGGGGCTAGCGCGTGGAAATGTGTTAAAGATTTCTATGGGGGAGTGTTTACCAGTTCTAATAACTAAATTTTCTGAAATGTCCGATAAGAATACTTTCTATGCCCAAATTGATGAGGGAGTGGGTCAGGGTAACCCTAACTGGGCCTCATATAAACTTGCTTCAAGAGTGGGAGAGCCAAGGTGTCGTCAGGGAGGTGACTTTCTTGAGTTTGTTGGCCCTACCAGGGATATTTCTCCTTTAGCTCACTCCGACAATCTTGAAACTTTCAAAAACTGGATAATGTCTTTACATAAAATTTGCAAGAAATCTGGTTTCAGATAAGCTTTTCTTATGGAGACTAATGAGCTTGCCTAGTCTAGGTTTTAGAGCTTTACAAGGGATCAGTAGAAAACAAATCCTTATTTTCCAGATAAAAATCTCTCCAAAACTTTTTCATGCCAGCATCAATGGCTTTTTTGAGTCTGTAAAATTCACCCGGTGTGGGGTCAGAGACAGGAAGTCCTAATGTATCCCCATAAATTTGACGCAGCATACTTTTTAGATCTTTGTAGTTTTGTCTGTATTGAAACATGCGGCTTGCTAAGGGATCGGAATTTTCTAATTTTTCAGAAACCAATTTTGACATCCCTTCCAGGGCACATTTTTTCTTTTCCATATCTTCAGACTTCCAAACAAGATTAGATGTTTTTATTACTTTAATCGTTTCTTCATCTGGATCTTCTGTTGAGAGAATTTTGCAATCAACTTTAAAGAATCCCATTTTTCCATCATCAATTGCAATGAGAGCTTTTAAGATGTCTCCGCTACTATAAATGCTAGATTTTATATAGCTTGTATAACCAGCGGTTACAGTGCCATTTAGACAGTCCAAAGCATTTGTGAAAAAATTTATTCCTCCTTCTGAATAATGGGCAGCACTAGATACAGCGCGGAGAAAAAGCTGACGGGCAGATAAAGGCAGCTCAGTGTCCTCGGGTGCTAACTTTAATGCAGGCACATGTTTCAGAGTTTCTAAAGAGGGATGATCTTCATGAAGCATCCGAAAGATGGCGGGATATGTTAAGTGTGATTGAGAATTACTTGCTTTTACAGTTCTGAGCATGGATCGTAATGTGTCCCAATAGGAAAGAGACTTCAGTTTAGGATCGTCTGATCGTTCTAATGCATCTTGGCCAGATAACATGTGGGCTGCAAACATACCATTGTGTCCTAAGTCATGATTTAAGAAATCATAGGATTGGGCAACGAGTCCTCCGTGGGCGTGTTCTTCTTGCACGCATAGAGCTGCAAGATTAAGAGGGAAAGAGTGGTCTAAGTAATTTCTTGCAAAGCGCTCATAGGAAAAACCACCCCCACCTTTCTTGGGGCATAAAATGGCCTCACAACGGAATGGATTCACCATCTCCACATAAAAAGCATTAAACATATTCATATCATTATAAGTATCTAAATCTTTCCAATTATGGCTGGGTGTATATTTTAGATTTTCTTTTTTCCAATCCACCAAAAGCGCTGCTAATTGAGTTGTAATTGAACGCATGCGTCCAATGGTAAGTTGATTTTTCTCAACAACTTTAGAGGCTTTCTGCCAAAATTCTGTCAACAAGGATACGTGTTCTGGGCTGTCTTGAACTAAATTGCGCACATGGCTATAGTGCATACGAATCATAGGAGCAAGGCCAGGGATAATAGTTTTTATGGGGTGAACAGCTGTGGTGTCAACCTCTTCATAGGCTTTCAGGAAAATTTTCTCCTGTTCATTAAGCGATAAAACCCGATCAGTGGGAAGTTCTCTAAACTCTGGATCATAAGTTGCAGCCATGCTCTGTAAAGACAGCAGTAAGGTAAGTGCTAGAAATTTTATCTTCATCTGACCATATCTCCTAAAAATGGTGTTGCTGTGCATTAGATATAGGGAGTTAAAAATCTTTTTCAAGGAGAAAGTGGATAAAGAGTGGGTTCTTTGGTTAGGCTGGGGGGGCCTAAGGATGGGGATTTATTTCCCCGCCAACTTATTCCATTCCTCTTCCGTCAGAATGCGAATTTTAAGCTTTTCGGCGTCCGTTAGTTTGCTGCCTGCTTGGGTGCCGGCAACTACGTAATCCGTGTTGGCGGAAACGGCATTTGTCACCTTTGCACCCAGGTCTCGGGCCTTTTGTTTGGCCTCCTCTCGACTGATAGAGAGAGTTCCCGTAAACACAACGATTTTCCCCTTCAACGGCTGATTCCCGCCTGACTTTTTCCGTAGCGCCGTAATGGTCAGGTGGGGCGTCAAGTGTTCAACCATGGATTGATTATTGGGTTCGGATGCGAAATTTATTAGGGACGTGGCTACAACATCTCCAATACCTTCCAGGCTTTTTAGTTCAGCATAGGCATCGGATTCTATATCTGTGGCCCGTTTCATGGAATGCCACCAGTTAGGGAAAGATTCATAATGTTCGGCCAGTTCCCGGGCTGTCACTTCCCCAATATGTAAAATTCCCAGGGCGAAAATAAACCGATCTAGGGAAATGGTATGGGCAAAGCTGATAGAATCAAACAGATTTTGGGCAGAAAGATCGCCCCAACCTTCCTGCTTTTGTAGAGGGTTTTGGCTGTGTTCGTTGCGAGATTCTAGTGTAAAAATATCAACAGGGGATCGAATTAGGTTGTCTTGCCAAAAAGAGTCAATAGACCTTTTCCCCAGGCCCACAATATTAAAGGCATGCTTTGAAACAAAGTGTTTCAAGCGCTCGCGAGCTTGGGCCTCACAAATCAATCCACCACTACAACGCAGGGCTACTTCATCCTTTTCTTGAGTGATGTGGCTATGACAAATAGGACACTTTGTAGGAAATATAAAGGGGAGAGACCGATGGGGCGCCCCCAAAGATTTCACCACCTGGGGAATCACATCGCCGGCCCGTTGAATCAAGACCCTATCCCCCACACGAATATCTTTCCGCATAATTTCGTCAGCATTGTGAAGGGTGGCACGGGATACAACAGCACCCCCGACCGTAATGGGCTCTAACAGGGCAACCGGCGTTAAAACGCCCGTTCTACCCACCTGAATAATAATGTCTTTAAGATGGGTTTCTGCCTGCTCAGCAGCAAACTTATGGGCCAGGGCCCACCGGGGGGCACGGGCTAGAAATCCCAAAGATTTTTGTTCAGCAAAAGAGTTCACCTTATATACAACCCCGTCAATATCATAGGGCATTTCTGAACGCTGTTCGTTAATGTGAGTGTAAAATTTCAGCAGATCTTCCAGAGTGTTACAGTGTTTGATTAAGGGATTAACGGTAAATCCAAGTTTCTTTAACATCTGAAACATTTTTTCTTGGGTTGGGGCAAGTTCAGACTCTGCGGAGTATGGAAAAAACTGAAGGGGGCGGGCGGCTGTTATTTTGGAATCTAGCTGTCTAACGGATCCTGCGGCTGCATTGCGAGGGTTTGCAAACTGGGGTTCCCCCGCGCGATGTCGTTCCTCATTGATTTTCTCAAAGGCTGCTTTGGGCAGAAAAATTTCCCCCCGAATTTCCAAAGCACCTTGGTGATCAATTTTCAGGGGCACTGTTTTAATGGTTTTTACATTTTCTGTGATGTCTTCTCCCGTATAGCCATCCCCTCGGGTACTGGCTTGAACTAAATGGCCTTTTTCATATACTAGGGATGCAGATAAGCCATCAATTTTGGGTTCCGCCATGAAGCCCATGGCAGGGGGGGCGCCCAGCAGTTTTTGGCATCGGGCTATAAAATCTTCTACATCTTTGTCGTGAAATCCATTGTCGAGGGACAGCATGGGATGAGTATGCTGCACTTTCTTAAAAGGTCCGCGCAAGGGGGCCCCCACACGATTTGTGCGACTGTCTTTTTGCGCCAGCTGGGGAAATCTTTCTTCGATTTGTTTGTTACGCAGGGCCAGCGCATCATACTCAGCATCTGTAATTTCAGGGGCATCTTCTTGGTAATACAAATGATCGTGGTGGGCCAGTTCTTTGGCTAGAGCCTGTAGCTCAAGAGCTGCCTCCTGTTCCGTTAATTGTTTAGGAGAAAGCAATCTATAAAGAGTGGTCATTCAGGGCTCCCTGGCGTAGCTCTAAGGCTGTTGCTTTTGTTTGATTCGTAATTTCCCGACCCGATAGCATGCGGGCCAGTTCGTTGGATTTTTCCTCTTCCGAATTCAGGTAGACAAGGGTGGCCATGGTGCGTTCTAGGGTTGATGTTTTTTCCACCCGCAGATGTTGGTCGCCATAAGCGGCCAGTTGAGGGGAGTGGGTAATGGCAATGACCTGGGTGCCCTTGGAAATTTGTTTCAAATACTTTCCCATGGCGGCGGCAACAGCCCCGCCTAGCCCCGTATCAATTTCATCAAAAATCAGGGTTGAAAGGGCTGTTTGGTCTTTTAGCAACACTTTCAGGGCCAGCATCAGGCGAGAAAGCTCACCTCCTGAGGCCACAGCTTTTAAAGGGCCCGCACTAAGTCCTGGATTCAAAGACACCCAAAATTCTATTCTTTCAGTCCCTCGGCTGGTCCACTGATGGTCGGGCAGGGGGGCAAAATGCACCTGAAAATCAACCTGGGGCAACTTTAGTGAGCTTAAGATTTCTTTGATTTTTTCCCGCAAGACTTTTGCTTTTGCGCGTCGTTCTGACGATAACGCCATAGCCAATTTTTCATACTCAGCCTTTGTGAGCTGGGTTTGTTCTTCCAGATGGCTAACGGAAATGGTTCCCTGGCTTAGGGTTGTGATTTTTGCTTTCAGAGACTCAAACATGCCGGGCAGCTCATCAACAGTACAATGGTGCTTGCGGGCAAGGTCTCTAAGCTGAAAAAGACGTGACTCCAACTCATTGAGTTTATCATCTAAAGATCCTTCCAAATGCCCTTCCAAGGTATGCAGTTCTTGATGGATTTCATTCAGATAATCCAGCATGGTCTCTGTTAAATCTCGACACTTTCCCAAAGCCGTTTCCGATTCAGGCAATTTGTTCAACAAACGGTTGGCGCTTTTCAGGCTTGTTTCTAGATCTGATTCTTCCCCCAAAAATCCCCTTAAGGTTTTTAAGGTTTCTGCTGTTTTTTCAAAGTTCATCAGATAGATTCTTTTTTCTAGCAGAGAGCTTTCTTCATTTTCTTGAGGGGATATTTTTTGAAATTCCGCCACCGTATGGTCTAACCATTCTTTTTCTTGATGCAGAGCATGGATTGAGTTTCTTAAAATTTCTAGCTGTTTTTCAGTGTGTTTCCATAAGGTGTGCTTCTTTTCTAAATCTTGAACTTGGGGGAGTAATTGCCCAAAAGTGTCTAAAATTTCCACATGAGTTTCTGCCGCAAGCAGATTGTCGAATTGACCATGAATATCAATGATGCACGCGGAAATTTCCTTCACCAGATTCAAATTAACCCGTTGATCATTCAGGAAAGACCCGCTTTTCGCAGCATTTTTGGAAATGATTCGTTTCAGGGTAAAACTTTGATCTGGGGCTAAAAAATTATGTTCAGTTATAAGGGCTTGCAAGGGGCCGGATAAAGGGGGAGCTAGCTTAAAGCACCCTGTAATTTCCGTATCAAGATCATGAACGGGCCGCTGGGGGGCACGCCCTCCTAAAATCAAATTTAGGGCCTCTAACACGATAGATTTTCCAGCACCAGTCTCTCCCGTTAAAACGGTAAAGCCCGGGTGAAAATCTAGCTGAAGATCGTCAACAAAAAGGTAATTACGAATAGTAAGGTTGTGCAACATGGTTATGTGTTTCCCATGTTCTTTGTATTTTCAAAGAATCTTCCTTAGGAAATAGATTGTGACCCTTTAGCAGGTCATAAGCCCTTTGATACCATTTATTTCCAGGGAAGTTATGCCCCAGAACAACAGCGGCGGCTTGCGCATCTTTAATCAGACCCAACTGCAAATAAACTTCAACCAACCGGAACAGGGCTTCAGGCACGTGGCTAGTTGTTTCATAGTTCATCACCACAAACTTAAACCGATTCAGGGCGGCCAAATGCATCATCTTTTTTTCATAAAAGCGGGCAACTTCCATATTCCAGCCCGCCAAATATTCCTTCAAAAGATCTATTTTTATAGCGGCATCTTTCGCATAGGGATTTGAGGGGAATCGCTGAATCAGGACCAAAAAAGCGTCCATGGCTTTTTCTGTCATTTGCTGATCACGCTCAACGCTTGAGATTTGGTTATAAAAACATAGGCCCTTTAGATAGTGAGCATAGGGAATGTGTTCATTAGCGGGGTGTAACTGAATAAACGCATTGATGCTGGCCAAAGCTTCTTCATACTCTTGGGCCTTATAATAGGAAAAGGCCGCCATCAGCTGAGCTCGGGTTGCATAATCAGAATAGGGATGTTGACGGATGACTTCTTCAAAGCTTTTGCCGGCTTTTTTAAAGTGCTGCTCTTTAATTTCTTTCAGACCGACCTGGTATAAATCAAGGGCTGGCTTTTCAACGTATTTGTCATCAGAATCTGACTGGCAAGCCGTTAAAGCGAGCAGAAGTGCGGCACACAGAAGAAAATAGATCTTTTTTGTCATCAGTTTATTTTTATTCAAGATATTTGATTTATACATGGGGATGGGCGCAAATACAACCGTCTTTGCGAAAAAATTTGAATTGGGGCCCTGCCAATTTCATCATTCATCATGGCAACGATGCCCTTTGTGAAGCTGTATGCATACAGGGCGCAATTCTGGTCATCGTCTATCGAGAAACTGTATCCTCCAAAAATTGCCTTCAAATTTCGATAGTTCGGTGGGGAAGCAAAAAAAACTTGAATTTTTTTTCAAGGACACGTATACCCATATCCAATACAAATTCTCATGCAGGTTTGGGCTTGTACCCCTCCGGTGTTTTGTGAATGCAAAACTCAATGATCTGCAGAGGCTTAACCGGAAAAGGAAAAAAAATGAAAGAACCAACATTTACTATACATCACCTTTTAGAGGCGGGCGTTCACTTTGGGCATCATCCCCGTCGCTGGAACCCTAAAATGGCACCCTTTATTTACGGCGTGCGCAATAAAGTTCATATTCTTGACTTACGCAAGACAGTGCCTATGCTGCACGCGGCGCTAAAGGCGATCACTGAGACTGTGTCTCAGGGAGGTCGTGTGCTTTTTGTGGCGACAAAGCGTCAGGCAGCCCATAAGGTTGCTGAAGCTGCTAAAGCTTGCGGACAGTACTATGTAAATCACCGTTGGTTGGGTGGAACGCTTACAAACTGGCAAACCATTTCCCAGTCCATTAAAAGACTGGAAGAGCTTCAGGCAAAGTTATCTCCTGAAGGATCTGCAGGTCTTACAAAGAAAGAAAGCCTAAAGATGACTCGCGAAAAGCAAAAGCTAGACTTGGCTTTGGGTGGTATTGCCTCTATGGGCGGACGTCCGGATCTGGTGGTTGTGTTTGATACGGATAAGGAAGCTTTGGCCGTGGAAGAAGCGTACAAATTGGGAATTCCCGTTGTAGGCATCATTGACACGAATTCTTGCCCAGATAAAATCACATTCCCCATCCCAGGAAATGATGACGCAAGCCGTTCAATTGACTTGTATTGTAAACTGTTTGTTGAAGCTGTTGTAGCTGGCCTTCGGGCAGAAATTACAGATTCATCTGCTGACTTGGGTGCGGCCGAAGAAGTGGCAGAACCTGTTTTGGAAGATGTGAAAGAAATGCTTGCTGATGTTCCTGCTGAGCTTGTTGAAGCCGTGGTAGAAGCGGCAGAGGCTGCTATCCCTTCTGAGGAGGCGTAAATGGTAGAAATTACAGCATCTTTGGTTAAAGAACTAAGAGAGCGTACCGGTGCCGGTATGATGGACTGCAAAAAGGCTTTGAGCGAAACCTCAGGCGACATAGAAGCAGCTATCGATTGGCTTCGTAAGAAGGGTTTGTCTGCAGCCTCTAAAAAGGCTGATCGCGTTGCGGCAGAAGGTCTTGTGGCCATTTTCTGTCATGGTGGAGAAGGGGCAATTGTTGAAGTGAACGCTGAAACGGACTTTGTGGCGCGTAACGAAAAGTTCCAAGAATATGCTAAAAATGTTTCCCAGCTGGCTCATAAGCACAAGGGCGATTTCCTTGGCTTTTCTGAAGCTGCTTATGGTCACGGAACTTCCCGTAGTGTTTCTGAAGAATTAACTAACTTAATTGCGGTTATTGGTGAGAACATGAAGCTGCGTCGTATGGCCCGGCTAGAGGTTGCACCTGGTGTTGTTACCGGATACGTCCACGGGGCCGTTGCACCGGGTATGGGACGTTTGGGCGTTTTGGTTTCTTTGGAATCTTCCGCCGATGCTAAGCATCTAAGCGAGTTAGGTCACCAGATTGCAATGCATATTGCTGCAACGAACCCCGCGTCTGTAGATGTGGAAAGTTTGAATCCTGAACTGGTTGAACGTGAAAAAGCCGTTTTGATTGATCAAGCGCGCTCTTCTGGTAAGCCAGAGGCAGTTATCGAAAAAATGATTGAAGGACGTTTGCGGAAATTTTATGAAGAGATTGTTTTGTTGGAGCAAGCCTTTATAATGAACCCAGATATCACCGTTAAGAAATTATTAGAACAAAAGGCAAAAGAATGGGGAACTTCAGTGACCCTTTCCAACTTTGTTCGATTTGCTTTGGGTGAAGGTGTTGAAAAGGCCGCAGAACAAGATTTTGCTGCTGAAGTGGGGCGTTTAGCTCAATAGTTTTTGAAGGGGGAAATTCATCTTGCTTGATACCGTAAAGCAAGCGAAACGTGTCTTGATAAAGGTTTCAGGTGAATTCCTTATGGGTAAAAAGGGATTTGGTATTTGCCAAGAATCCCTGGCTTTGTTGACTTCCCAACTAAATGGACTGATTAAACATAAGTTACAGATTGCCTTGGTTGTAGGCGGGGGGAATTTCTTCCGCGGTAAATCGGGTGAACTGTCTGCTATGAATCGGGTTCAGGCAGATCACATGGGCATGTTATCAACAGTACTTAATGGCTTGGCGTTAGAGGATCATCTTTCCCGTCATTCAATTTCTTGCGTCCTTTATTCCGCTGTTGATATTCCCAAAATGTGCAAGAATTTTCGTCAGAAAGAAGCTTTGGAAAGCTTGAATAGGGGCCAAATTCCTATCTTCGTTGGGGGTATTGGCAATCCGTTTTTTTCAACAGATACGGCAGCTGTTTTAAGATCTGTCGAAATGAAATGTGACGTGATGATCAAGGCAACCCAAGTGGATGGGGTTTATTCCGATGACCCTCGCCACAACCAAAAAGCTGAAAGATTTTCCAGCATTTCTTATGTTGAAATTATTCAAAAGCGGCTGGAGGTGATGGACTTAACGGCGGTTGCTTTGGCCCAAGATCATAATTTACCTATTCTTGTGTGTTCAATTCACCAAGAAAATGGCTTGTTGTCAGCCCTTCAGGGGAACTCTACCTTTACTTTAATCCACGAATAAGGAGAAATAAACATGGACCCACTCATTCAAGATCTTCATCAACGTATGGACGCAACGATCGAAGCATTCAAAAAAGAACTCAACTCTCTAAGAACCGGTCGGGCAAGCAGCAGTTTACTAGATTCAGTTTTTGTGGATGCTTATGGCAGCATGATGCCTTTGTCTCAGGTTGCCACTATCTCTGTGCCAGAAGCCCGTATGATTTCTGTCCAAGTTTGGGACCGAGGGATGATTAAAAGCGTTGAAAAAGCGATCACAGATTCTGGGTTGGGTATTAACCCAATCGTAGATGGTCAATTGATTCGGCTGCCTATTCCCAGCTTAAGCGAAGAACGTCGCCGCGAATTGGTAAAAATTGCTGCAAAATACACTGAAAATGCCAAAGTCAGCGTTCGAAATGTGCGCCGGGATGGCATGGAAGAACTGCGCACTATGCAAAAGGATTCTGAGATTTCCGAAGATGAACATCATCGTTTTTCTGAGAAAGTTCAAGACGCCACAGACCGTCACATCGAAAAAATTGACGAGCTCTATCAGCAAAAAGAAAAAGACATTATGCAAATCTGAGGCAAGGATAATTTTTGACGAACATTTTCAAACATATTGCCATCATTATGGATGGTAACGGTAGGTGGGCACAGAAAAGGGGCCTTCCCCGCCTTCAAGGGCACCGCCAAGGCGTTGAAACTTTAAGGAATATCCTTGAGGAAAGTGGCGATCTAGGTATAGAGTTCTTGACTGTCTATGCCTTTTCTACAGAAAATTGGAACAGGCCATCTTTAGAAGTGCAGGGGCTTATGTCTTTGCTAAAGATCTATCTAAAAAACGAATTAAAAACGCTGCATAAAAAGGGTGTTTGTGTTCGCTTTATTGGAGAAAGAGACAAGTTAGCCCCAGACGTTATGAAACTGATTACGCAGGCTGAAGAGCTTACAAAAGACAATAAGGTCCTGACTTTTATTGTTGCGTGTAGTTATGGGGCGCGACAAGAAATTGTTCAAGCTGTGAAAGAAATAGCCCAAGAGGTTTTGGCTGATAAATTGAATGTGGACCAAATTACCCCTGAAACAATTTCAAGCCATCTTTACACAAAAGATTTTCCAGACCCAGATTTGCTGATTCGCACAAGCGGAGAGCAAAGGACAAGTAATTTTCTGCTGTGGCAAAGTTCTTATTCAGAACTTTATTTCACGCCAACCTTGTGGCCTGATTTTTCTAGAGAGGAATTTAGAAACATTGTTCAGGAGGTACAAGGGCGGGAACGTCGCCACGGGTTGATTTCAGAACAAGTTAAGGGATTATAATATGCAATTAGATCATCTGACCACCTTTCAAAAGCGCAGTCTTTCAAGTGCTCTTATGATTTTCTTTGTGGCTGCTCTTTTCCTAATGGGGACTTCGGCCTTGCAGATTTGTCTTTTTGTTTTGGCAGGGACGATGAGTTTTGAATGGACTAAAATTTGCAAGCTTCCAGTCAAACAGACAGCTTTGGCTATGCTTTCTATTATTTATGGGGCCATGTATGCGGTGGTCAGCGGGCGGGCCATGCTGGGGTTTGGTGTCTTGTTTTTTGGCATGAGCTTGAGCATTTTTCTAAGCTGGTTTTCCTGGCATAGCCTGTTCTTGTGGGGGGCTGCAGGGCTTCTTTACATTGGATTGCCCTGTTTTTCTGGTTTATGGCTTTTAACGTCAGTAGAATCTGGTTTGTGGATTCTGCTGTGGATCATTGTGGTGGTTTCAGTCAATGATATGGCGGCCTACGTGGTGGGCAGTTGGCTTAAAGGGCCAAAGCTAATTGAGCGTATTAGCCCTGGAAAAACATGGACAGGGCTTGTTGGGGGGTTGGCGGCGGCGACTTTGGCTGGGGGATTGTTTTACTTTCTTGTTCAGTCGAATCTAACGGTTCAAAGCTTTATGAAATTTTCTTGTGTGCTGGCCTTGTGGGCCTCTATTGGAGATTTGTTTGAATCGAAAATCAAACGTATTCATGAAGTTAAGGATAGCGGCCAACTTATTCCGGGTCATGGAGGGATTTTTGATCGATTGGATGGTATTCTTTTTGCCTTGCCCTTGGTGGCTTTGTTGATTGCCTTATGGCCTGAAACTTTTTCTTTTAGAACTGAAATGAAAAAATCGACATCTGAAGTGATTTTAGATACTATACCGAGTGATTCACAGAAAGAGGAAACAAAATGATGGACGGTCTAATTTTATTTCAAGAGGGCGTTAAGACAGTCATAGCCTTTGCAGGAGTGCTGTCTGTTTTGGTTTTTATTCATGAGCTTGGACACTATCTTGTGGCCCGTTTTCATGGGGTTATGGTTGAAGTTTTTTCTATAGGATTTGGCCCAGAGTTATTCGGATGGACTTCGCCTTGTGGAACCCGTTGGAAAATAAGTCTGATTCCTTTGGGGGGGTACGTGAAAATGTTTGGGGATGCGAATGAGGCGAGCTCTCCAGACGGTGGTTTTTATGATTTATTATCGGAAGAAGATCAGCAGAAAACCTTACAATCTAAAAGCCCTTTAAAGAAAATGTCCGTTGCTTTTGCGGGCCCCTTTGCCAATCTTTTGTTGGCCTTTCTTTTTCTGACAATTGTTTATACTTTTTATGGACGCACAAATTCGGCCCCCGTTATTGGGAATGTTGAATCCCAAAGTCCTGCTTTTGAAATTGGACTAAAGGCTGGAGATAAAATTGTTGCCATTAATCAGCAGCCCGTTGAAACTTTTTCGGCCATGCAACGCTACATTCAAAACAGCCCAGAAATCCCTGTAAATCTTTCTGTTGAAAGGGATGGGGTTGCCCAAGAAATGCAAGTGACTCCAGCCTCTGTTAAGCTTGGAGAAACGACAATAGGTGTTATGGGGGTTCGGCCTCAAATCATTCTAACATCTTTTGTAGAGTCAATTTCTTATGCGATTTCCTCGGTTTACCAGACATCTATGGGTATCTTTAAACTGTTAGGTAATTTATTTACTTCAGACAGCCAAGCAAAACAACTGGGGAGCATCTTAAGCATCGCTAAGATGTCTCGAGATAGCCTGGAGGGGGGGATCTTTGCGTTGCTGGCTTTTATGGCTATGTTGTCCATTAATTTGGGGGTTATCAACCTGTTGCCTATTCCTGTGTTGGATGGGGGACATATTTTGATTCATGCGATTGAACTTATTATCAGAAGACCACTTTCTGTTAAGGTTCAGGACACCTTATTTAAGGTAGGTTTTGGTCTTTTGATTGGGGCGATGCTTTATACGTTTTGGAATGATTTAGAAAGATTCAAAATCATTCGGTTTATAACAGAAACTTATCAGAAATTTTTTTAAGAAAAACTGGGCTATAAAAACCTAAAAATGGGCTTTTAAAGTAAAGTCTATTCAGTTATCTTGGGGAATCATAAAATTAGAGGATGGTATGTTAATCAGATTTTTTCTTGGTGTATTCTTATTTTTAGGGCTTTTTCTTAACCTTCAGGCGTCCCCCGTGTCAGCTGTTACAGTACAGGGAAATCAGCGCATTGAGACAGGTACAGTTTTAAGTCATGCGCCCTCTTTAAAAGTAGGGAAGGTTGCATCCGCCAAGGAAATTAACGATGCCTTAAAAGATCTTTATAAATCTGAATATTTTTCTGATGTAAATATAAAGCGCAATGGATCTGTTCTTATTGTGGAAGTGGTTGAAAACCCTAGCATTAATCGTATTGCCTTTGAAGGAAATAAAAAAGTTTCAGACAAAATTTTGCATACGGAAATGAAAATTCAACCTCGGCAGCTGTTGAACAAGGCAAAGACGCAGCATGAAGTAGAGCGCATCTTGGCTATTTATCGGGCTAAAGGCTGCTTTGGCGCCAAAGTTATTCCCCAAATTATTAAGCGGGACCAAAACAGAGTTGATATCATCTTTGAGATAACGGAAGGCAAGATTGCCGAAATCAAGAAGATTCTTTTCATAGGGAACAAAAAATTCTCAGACGATCAGCTTAGATCTTTGATGATGATTAAGGAATCCAAATGGTGGCGATTCTTTAGCAGCAGCGATGTATATGATCCAGATCGTTTGGAAGTTGATAAAGACAACTTGCGGAAATTCTATCTTTCTAAGGGGTACGCAGATTTTAAAGTGATTGCTGCAACGGCTGAATTGGTTCCTAACAAAGACGGTTTTATCATTACATTCTCAGTAGACGAAGGCGAAAGATATCGTTTTAACAAGGCGGAGATCAAAACAGAAATTCCCACGCTAAAATTGGACCAAATTCAAGACAAAATTAAGGCCCAAAAGGGTGACTGGTACTCATCCTTGACCATTGAACGGGATACAGAAGTTATTACAGCGATTGCAGGGGATTATGGCTACGCTTTCGTGGATGTGCGCCCCATTCCCAAAAAGAATGAACAGTTGAAAACGGTTGATATTGTCTATTACATTGAAAAAGCCCCTAAGGTTTTCATTAACCAAATTAAGATTTTGGGAAACACTCGAACCATTGATGCGGTGGTGCGTCGGCAGTTGTTGGTGGCTGAGGGTGACGCCTTTAACGCAACAAAATTGCGGGCTTCTGACCGAAATGTTGAAAACCTTGGCTTCTTTAAAAAGGTTGATATGAAGCATGTTCCTGTTCCTTCTGATCCAGAAAAAGCCAACATCGATGTTGAGGTCGAAGAACAATCTACGGGGGAAATTAACTTCTCTATGGGGTATAACACATCGGGTGGTCCTTTTGGTATGATTAAGCTTTTAGAACGGAACCTCTTTGGTCGGGCCTATCAGTTCAATTCGACCCTTTACTATGGTAAAAAATCAAAGAACTTGGATATTTCCTTGGAAAATCCATACTTCTTGGACAAAGATTTACTTGTGGGTCTAGGGTTTGTTAGGGGTGAAGAAAACCAGGAATCTGAAAGCTCTTATAACCATACAGTTACGGGTGTTAGAACGTGGATGGGATATAGTTTGGCAGAATTTTTGACTCAACAATGGTCTTACAGTTTGATGGAAGATCGTATTGGATCTATTGCCTCTAACGCGTCAACCCAAGTTAGGGCGCAAGCGGGGCAAAGAACGGCGTCCATTGTTGGTCATGCGTTGACCTATGATAAAAGAGACTTTAAGTTCAGCCCTACCGAGGGTTATGTTACTACCATGCATAACAATGTTGCGGGTGTTGGCGGTAACGTGAAGTATTTCAAAAACACTGTAGGGGGTGCCTATTATCACACATTATTTGATGATTTGACGTTAAGTGCGGAGTCTGAAGTTGGGGCCATTCAGCCTTTGGGCGGCCAACAACTGCGTATCGTGGACAAGTTCGTTTTGGGCGGAACATCGCTGCGCGGGTTTGAATTTGCCGGTGTGGGCCCTCGTGCAATTGGCGGAAATGCCGACTCTTTGGGTGGTGACCGCATGTTTACAACTTCGTTCCAGGGAACATTCCCCTTGGGGGCTTCGAAAGAAATAGGCCTGAAAGGGGAAGTTTTCTTAGACATGGGAACCGCATGGGATACAAAGTTAGCCGCAAGCAACAGCACCTATAACTATAAAGCTCTTCGTATGGCCTCAGGATTTGGGCTTTCTTGGGCTAGCCCTTTTGGTCTTATTCGTCTCGACTTTGGTTTCCCCATCGTCAAAAAGCCGGGGGATAAAACCAGCGTCATCTTGCTGAACTTTGGTACAGGAAGGTTCTAGTGCGGCAAAAATCTTATCTAGCGCTTGCAAGCCTTGTCCTTTTAGGGGTGGTAGGTTTCCTGTGGCACCATTCTGAGAAAACAACAGTTCAATTTTCCCAGGTGGCTGTGGTGGATTGGGATAAAATCTTGACAGATTTGCCAGGCATGCAAATTTTTAAAAAGAATCTGAACGACACCTTTCAAGCCTATCAAAAAGAGTTTCAAGAAAAAGAACAAAAGCTAAGGGCCGAGCATCAATCTATTGTCGATCTGCAGGAGCGCCTTGATGGAGCCGACAAACAGAAGTCGATTGATTTAGAGAAACGAAGAGAAGTTTTTAGCGATAAAGTTCTACAAGTTCAAAAAGAAGCAGAAGCCTATCAAGAGATGCTCAACACTTTTCACCGGGAAAGTCTGGAAAAATTCCATAAAGAAGTAAACGAAAAAATTAAGATTTTCGCCAAAGAACATAAGATTCATCTTATTGTGCCCAAAGATAAAACATTGTTTGTGGATTCTTCAATTGATTTGACAGATGATCTAATGAAGGTGCTATCATCAGTTGAGCTACCCGTTTTTGTGAAGGAATAGTAATCTAATGGCTTTATCAAAATTTTATCATCCAAAGGGCCCTTTTTCTTTAAAGGTTTTGCTGGAAAAAATTGGGATTGAGGCTGTAGATAAAAAATTAGGTGAAATTCAAATCCACAACATTGACTCTCTTCAACAGGCAGAAAAAGGGGAATTGAGTTTTGTTTACTCAAAGCAAACGGCTGAAACGTTGAAGGCGTCGAAGGCCTCAGCTTGTTTGGTTTCAAAAGATCTTGTAGCCTGTGCTGACTATCAAAACGTTATTGAGGTTCCAGATGCCCATTTGGCCCATGTTCTTATTGCCCAAATTTTTTATCCAGATTTTCAAGATTGTGTCCTGACTAAGGGGGCTGCCCATGTGGATTCCACCGCTCAAGTGCACGCATCTGCCCAGATTGGGAAAGGGGCAAAAATCGGGGCTCACACAAAAATTGGCCCCAATGTCTTGATTGGCGACGGTGTGGAAATCGGTGATTACTGCAATATTCACGCTAATGTGACCATTTCGAATACTCTTATGGGGCATCATGTAAGCATTCACCCCGGCGCTGCTATAGGGCAGCCTGGATTTGGGTTTATTGTGGATAAAGATAAGCGCATTGATATGCCTCATTTAGGCTGCGTAGTGATTGAAGACCACGTCAGAATAGGGGCAAACACCACCATTGACCGAGGCGTTCTTAGCAATACAGTTATTGGGGCCTGGTGTCGGATTGATAACTTGGTTCAAATTGCTCACAATGTTGTTTTGGGCAAAGGCTGCGTCATTGTGTCACAAGTGGGCATTGCTGGAAGCACAACTGTTGGAGACCACAGTATGCTCGCTGGTCAAGTGGGGGTTGCAGATCATCTAAAAATAGGTAAAGGTGTAAAGGTTGCTGCCCAAAGTGGTGTTTCAAGAAATCTTGAAGATGGTATTATCGTGGGGGGTAGCCCCGCTGTACCCATTAGGGATTGGCATAGGCAAATATTTTTGCTAAATAAACTTATTAAGAAGAGAGAAGAATAATGTCGACATCTATTACAATTCAGGAAATTGAAAAATTAATTCCCCATCGTTTTCCCATGCTTTTGGTTGATAAAATTGTGGAATATACTTTGCATGAAGAAGCTGTGGGCATCAAAAATGTGACCATGAATGAATGGTTTTTTCAGGGGCATTTTCCAGGTCACCCCGTTATGCCGGGAGTGTTGATTGTTGAAGCCATGGCCCAAACGGCGGGTATTCTGGTGATGAAGTCCACAGGCAAAACGGCCGCTAATCAGCTGGTTTATTTCATGTCAATTGACGAAGCTCGCTTCCGCAAGCCGGTTGTTCCAGGGGACACTATGAAAATATGCGTGAAAAAAGATAAGGCGAGGGATCCTATCTGGAAATTTTCAGGAAAAGTTTATGTGGGCGACATACTGGTGGCTGAGTCCATTTTTTCGGCCATCATTATGAATAAACCGGAAAGCAACTAATATGACATCTCAAGTTCACCCCACAGCAATCGTTGATAAAGGGGCTGTTTTAGGCAAAAACGTCAAGATTGGCGCTTATGCTCAAATTGGTTCCCATGTGGTTTTGGAAGATGGGGTGGAAATATTCCCCCATGCCATTGTCACAGGTCACACGCGTGTGGGGGAAAACACAAAGATTTTCTCTTTTGCTTGCCTTGGGTATATGCCCCAAGTTACGGGTTTTCAGGAAGTAGATACAAAAATTGAAATCGGCACTAATAATCTTATTCGCGAATATGTGACTGTTCACCCAGGTACTCCTAAGGGGGGCGGCATTACCCGTATCGGAAATAACTGTATGGTTATGGTGGCCTGTCATATCGGCCATGATTGTCAGGTTGGCAACAATGTGACCATGGCGAATAATGCAACCCTTGGCGGGCACGTCATTGTGGGAGATTTTGCGATCATTGGGGGGCTTAGCGGCATTCACCAATACGTTGAGTTGGGGCACGGCTGCATTATTGGGGGCCTTTCGGGGGTTGAGGGGCACGTGGTTCCTTATGGATCCGTTATGGGAAACAGAGCCCGGCTTTCAGGGCTTAACCTGGTGGGACTGAAACGTCGAGATCTTTCCAGAACCACTATTCACGCATTAAGAACAGCTTACCGCCTTTTATTTGCCAATGAGGGCACCTTGTTAGAGCGTATGGATGATGTGCAAGAAATGTTTTCTGAAGAGGCAGAAGTTATGGAAATTATTGCCTTTTTAAGAAAAAATAATGGGGGTATTCGCCCCTTGTGTTTACCGTAAATGAAAAAGACCCTGGGCATCATTGCAGGCGGGGGCGATCTTCCCAAAACCTTGGCAGAATTCTGCCAGAAAGAGGGGCGGGGGTATTATGTTATTGCCATTGAAGGCTGTGCGGCCCCTGAATGGGTGGAAAACCATCCCCACCACTGGAATGCCTTGGGTCAGATAGGATCTTTATTAACGCTTCTAAAAGACAAAAAGATTTCCCAACTTGTATTTGCGGGGGCTGTAAAGCGCCCTTCTTTCAAAACCCTGAAAATGGACGCGCAAGCCTTGAAATGGATTGCTAAAATTGGCATGAAAGCTTTCGGGGATGATGGTCTTTTTAAAGGCTTGATTCAACAGTTTGAAAAAGAGGGCTTCGAAATTGTGGGGGCTCATGATGTTTTAGGCTCTATCCTAATGCCCAAAGGGGTTTTAGGGCGTGTAAGCCCTACAGCTGAAGATTTACAAGACATTCAAAAGGGATTTCAGGTGGCCAAAGCTTTAGGCGGACAAGACATTGGTCAGGCCGTTATTGTGGAAGACGGGGTTGTGTTGTCTGTTGAGGGGACAGAAGGCACCGAACAATTATTGTGCCGGACAAAATCTTTAAAACACCATAAAAATGCAGGGGTATTGGTTAAGGTTTCCAAGCCTCATCAGGAATTGCGGGTTGATTTGCCGACCATTGGACCTGATACAGTGAAATCAGCGGCTGAGGCTGGTCTTAGGGGTATTGCTCTTGAAAAAGGAAAAGGCCTTATTTTGCACCAACACCAATGCATTGAACTGGCGAATGGGTTGGGTCTGTTCTTATTTGGCGTGGAATGAAAAAGAAGCTGAAAATTTTCCTTATAGCGGGGGAGCCCTCAGGTGATTTTTTGGGGGCTCAGCTTATGAAAGCTTTAAAGCGCAGATCTAAACAAGACCTACAGTTTCATGGGGTAGGGGGGGCGCAGATGGCAGCAGAGGGGCTTGAAACGCTTATTCCTCTGTCAGCACTATCCGCTATGGGTATTGTGGAAATAGTCACAAAAATACCAAAACTTTTGGGGTACATTAATACAGTTTACAAGACCATCAAACATACTAAGCCTGACGTGGTCGTGACCATCGATTTTCCAGGATTCAATTTTCGGTTGGGACAAAAGATTAAGCCCTTAGGGATTCCCTTGGTGCATTTTGTGGCGCCAACTGTGTGGGCTTGGAAGCAGTGGCGGGCGGAAAAAATTTCCCATTTTGTGACCCATTTATTGACCCTGTTTCAGTTTGAACCCCCATACTTTGAAAAGTATGGGCTGCCTACAACCTGCGTGGGACATCCCTTGGTGGAAATAGGATTGGATCAGGGGGAGGGAGCCAAGTTTCGGGACAAATATCATATTCCTGAAAAGAGCCCTGTTTTGCTATTTCTGCCGGGCAGTCGGTCCTCTGAACTATATCATCATGTGCCTGTGTTTTTAAAGACAGCAGAGATTCTGGCACAAAAGTTGCCAGATCTTCGAATCGTGGTCCCAACGTTACCAGATCTAAGTGATTATCTGCAGAATATATGGAATACCTCAGCGGAAACTATTTTTATAATAGACCAAGAAGATAAAAAAAATGCTTATGCGGCAAGTTCTTTGGCTTTGGCAGCCTCTGGCACGGTGACTTTAGAGTTGGCATTAGCAAACGTTCCCACAGTCATGACCTATAAGGTTTCTAAGTTAACCGAGTGGATTGCCCGAAGATTTATTAAGATCAAATACGCCTGTATGATTAATATTTTATTGGACGAAGCTGTGATTCCTGAACTGCTGCAACAAGATTGTAACGCGGACACCCTAAGCAAAGAAATTCTGAAGCTCTTAAATTCAAAAGGAAAAAGAGATCTACAAAAAGAAGCCTTTGCGAAAATTAAAAAGCTATTGCACCCGCATAAGGAAAGCCCCAGCACTTGCGCGGCTGAGGTTATAGCTAAGTTTCTATAAGAAGATGCTCCCTATTGTCTTCCTCGGGCCTCGTATCCTTAAAGTAATCTAGCTATGGTGACCTAGAGTTTCGAATAAGTTTGAATCATGTAGGAATTTTCTCTATTAGCCTTGTCAAACACGAACAAGTTTTTCTTAATGGTTGAAAAAGCTATTTTGTCCCCAACCTTCACTGGTTCGCGATGAAGCTTATCTGCGGGAATGACCGCAAAGTCTCTATCAAAGGCTTTTTCAACATTATTGGCACTTTTAATGCTGCCAATAATAGCTCCTCTCTCTGGATCTGCAACTTCAACAGTTCCCACATAGCCTTCGGCAGGCAAAGATCCAGCCGAAGCTTCGTGTGTTGTTGTTGGGGCTGGAGTCGCGGCGTGAGAAGGGGAACTGGCGCCTTGAGAGTGTTGTAGATTTTCTCTTTCTATCACACCTAGTTGCTCTAAAGCGGCGTTCGCAGGGACAATGTTATTGTACCTGGCTTCCTCTAGCCATTTCTTTGCTTCATCAAGGTTTTTTGCAACGCCTTCGCCCTTCATATACATTATCCCTAGTTCATATTGGGCTTGTCCATTATTTTTTTTTGCCTTTGAAAAAACCTCATCAAATAAAGGCTTAGCTTTGTTTATTTGGGGGGTTTCAGCTAATTTGCGCAAAGCTTCTTTAGCAGGCTCAAATCCTTGAGCCGCTGCTTTTTGGAACCATTCTTTTGCTGCTTCAAGATTTTTGAGAACTCCTTTTCCTTGATAGTATCTTGCGCCCAGGTTGTACTGGGCTTTCAGATTGCCGGTTTCTGCCATTTTCAGAAGTTCGTTAAAAGGCAGTTCAGATAGTTTAAGGGATGCAGGGCCATGGGCTGGAGGAGGAGCCATAGGTGTGCCGTGCGCTGGGGAGGCGTGTTCTGATGCAGGCTCGTGGGTGGCCGTAGGTGTTTCATGTCCTGCCCCAGGCACATGAACAGGTTCTTCATGTTTCAATTTTTCTTCTTCCTCAGAAAATGCCTCTTCATCGGGCTCATTTGCCCTTGCTTCTTGCTCTTCAAAACCCTCATCTATATGGGCAAGCTGTCTTTTGGACTCTTCTAGATTTTCATGAGTTTTTTCATAAACAGCTTTTAAATAAGTGTGTTCCATCACCCGTTGACGAATGCGGGCTTCTGTTTGATAGATCATATCGGGTCGCCGGTGTTGTATCCATATTCGCAAAGCATTCTCCAAGGCTACAATGTGGGGTTTGTAGACGTCAAGCAATCCTTTAATCCCCTTTAATCGGGCAAGATCTTTTTTGATCATCTCTTCCAATTCTTCTTTAGTAAGGGGGTTGTAATCATCACCGTAGACCTGCTCCTGATCTGGGTCTTCCTGGCTGGCATTTCCTAAAAATGCCCAGCTGATTAGCAACAGGCATAGGGCAGCAAAAAGTCTGAAATAATTTCTTTTAAGGTCTATCATTATAAAATTCCCTCTAATTTCTATTTTTAATTTTTTCTTATTTCTTTTAATTCTTCTTCTAAGCACATGAGTTGAGATTCAACGCGTCGGATATTTTCTTTAGATCGTGCTATTTTTTCCTTGTTGTTGCGGGTGGTCCATTCTTCTAAAGCCTCTTTAGCAGATCTTAGAACGCCATTTCTGCGTTCCATATCTTCAGAGATTATTAAAATTTTCTGTTCCTTGTTAGCTGTAGCATAAGAGTTTCTCAAAAGCCCTAGAACATCCTGACATGTTTTGGAGGATAAGCGAGAAACAGGTGCTTTGAATGGCACAATGGCTGAAGAAATAGGTGAAGATTCTCCTGGAGATGCTAGGTCATAACCTTGTGCTGTTGCCATTGCGGGCGTTATTTGAGATGATACTGTATTCCTCGCAGCCTTTCTGGCAGCTATAATCTGACGCCATTTATCAAATGATTTGCGCTGCAGTCCCTGTACTTCTTGTTCAGATTTTGGTTTAGAGGCAGATAGAAGCTTTCCGCCTATAATACGCACTCTTGATCTGGCTGCTGCGTCCAGAATATCTTTTTCTAAGGTTACTTGCCCGATTTGCATTTTAGGGGTGGCAGTACGAGCTTGTTTTTCTTTTTCAATTAGAGATTGTTCTAATTCAATCAGGGCATCAATCTGAGTAGTTGTGATTTTTTTGGCCTCAAGAGACCGAAAAGCTGCTCGGTCATTCTCTGTTTCTCTTGAGTCAGCATTGTAAAGAGTTCTTAAAGCCATTAAATTCTTCAGAACAAAACGATGGGTTCCAAAGATTGACCCATTATCATAGATAAGGGGCAATCCAACTTTGCTTTCTAGCAAAATTTTGGGTGTTTTTCTGAAGGTAGAGGCTGCAGGAGTATCCGGGGATCCTAAAGAATTTGAAATTAAAGAAACAAAAGCCAAAGCAAACAAGATATATGATAATTTTCTCATGATTCTCCCTGTATATTTTTTTAAATGCTATCATAATATTTTTGACTTTGGAAATTCTTTTTTCTATGATGATCCATTAGAGAAATTATGAAACAAGCCAAAGAAAAACAAGAATTTCACGTGGGTCAAAGCACCCCCGTTAACCGAGAGGCTGAACAAGCTTTGCTGGGTGGGCTTTTGCACAACAATTTTGCTCTTGAAAAGGTCATTGATTTCCTGAAAGCTGAGCATTTTTCTGAATCCATTCATGGTCAAACCTATAATGCCATTTGCAAAACAGTTGAACAGGGGAATGTAGCAGACCCCATTACACTGAAAGATTTGTTTGAAAAGAACGAGTCGTTTGAGTCCGTTGGCGGTTCAAAGTATTTGGTTGAGTTAGCGGATTCCGTTGTTTCTTTAGGGAATATTCAGCATTACGGTAAGGTGATCTACGATCTTTTCTTGCGTCGTGAGCTTATGAATATTGGAGAAGAAATTGTTGGGGACGCGAAAAACTTTGTTCTAGAGAATCAAGCGACAGATCAGATTGAAGGGGCCGAACACAAGCTTTTTGAGCTTTCTATGAGGGGAGGACAGCAGTCCCGTATGCAAAGCTTTGAAGCATCTTTGTCGGATGCCCTGAAAATTGCCGAAGTTGCCTATAAGCGGGACAGTAAAGTTGTTGGGGTTACAACGGGGCTGCGGGATATGGATAAATGGCTAGGTGGGTTGCACCCCTCAGACTTGGTTATTATCGCTGGTCGGCCTTCTATGGGAAAAACAGCTTTGGCCACCAACATTGCCTTCAATGCAGCTTTGGCTCGTGCTAAAGACCCTAACGAAGGTGGAAATGTGGTTATATTTTCCCTGGAAATGTCAGCAGATCAATTGGCCACCCGTATTTTGGCCCAAGAAGCCCATATTTCCTCAGACCGTATTCGGCGTGGAGACCTTAAAAGCGATGATTTTCCCTCATTGATTGAGGCCAGTCGTCGCATCAGCAACATTCCTTTATACATTGACGATACGCCTTCTTTAAACATTGCAGCCCTTAGAACTCGGGCCCGTCGCTTGAAACGGCAAAAGGGACTGGATCTCATTGTGATTGACTATTTGCAACTTCTGCAAGGAAGCAACGATATGGAAAATCGGGTGCAAGAAATTTCCCAAATCACCCGAGGGTTGAAAGCGTTGGCTAAGGAACTTGGGGTGCCTGTAATTGCGGCCTCACAGCTTTCTCGTGCCGTTGAACAGCGGGATGACAAACATCCTCAGCTGGCGGATTTGCGTGAATCTGGGTCTATTGAGCAAGATGCTGACGTGGTAATTTTCTTGTATCGTGAAGAGTATTATGAATCCAGAAAAGAGCCCGAACCCGGCACAGAAAAATATGCCCTCTGGCAGGAAAAAATGGAATCCATTCAAAATCAGGCTGAAGCTATTATTGCTAAGCAGCGTCATGGCCCCGTTGGAACAGTGCGACTATTCTTTGAATCGCGCTTTACGAAATTTGGCGATCTTGCAAAAAATGTATAGGACGACATGCTTACAAAACAACAATTAAATCTTTTGAGCTTTATGAAGAAATATAAGGAAAAAGAAGGCATTCCTCCGTCTTATGATGAAATGCGGCAGGGGCTGGGCATTAAGTCTAAGTCAGGGATTCACGCTTTAATTTCATCCCTTGAAGAAAGAGGTTTTTTAAAACGGTTACATCATAGGGCCCGAGCCATAGAAATTATAAAAATACCCGAGATATTGCAGTCTGGGCCTGTATTCGTGGCTCGAGAAGAAATGACTTCTGGTGCAAAAACATCTGCTCCTACAGAAAACCCGGGAAGTGTTCGTGTACCCTTTTTTGGTAAAATTCCCACAGTTATTCCTATGGTCCACTTTTTGCAACCTAAAGAAGTTTTAAGAGTGCCTCAATTTTTTATCAACTCCTTTGCGCCCGAAAAGGCATCTCATTATCTAGCCCTAGAAGTTGCGGGTGATTTTCTGAAAGATTCTGGCATTTTGGATGGGGATGTTGTGATTTTGGAAGAATCAAAAGATTTTAAAGAAAATGAAATCTGCCTGGCCATCATTGATCAAAACGAAGTTTATTTAAAGAAAATAAGTCGGCACGATGGCAAAATTCAACTGACAGCCAGCAATAAATATATGATGCCCCTTGTTTTTGAGGCGGAACGCGTAACCCCTAAAGCTTATGTTGTGGGTCTTATAAGGAAGTACTAGCGCTCACTCCCGTCTCAGTCTTGGACCCCACACCGGCTCAGGTCCGAGGAGGATTCCTTCGTCGGGGCTACGCCCCATCCTCTCAACGACGTAAAGAGAAACTAATCCTTCTTACTCAAAACCGCGTGTTGGTAGAATTTGGTGAGGCAGAACATGAGTATGGCTCCCGTAATCTCAACAGAAAAAGCCATAAGTGTTGTAAAAGTCATAAGTGTTGTAAGAGAGCCTGAAAGCAAAGGTTCAGACAAAGGCTTAGAAACGAATGGAATCCATAAAAAGGGTGACATGACCATAAGCATATCTATGCCCCAAAGAACAATAAACAAACCAAAAAGGCGAGCGGAAAAACCCTTTGTTTGCCGCCAAGACAGCTTGAATCCAGTCGCTTCCCCCAAAGAAATAGCAGGCCACATAAATAAGGTTCTAATAATAAAGAGAAAGAGAGGCCAGTAAAATATTGGGAGAATGGCTACAGCTCCTGTTGCCCCAACGAAAAATTTCCTCACAAAAGTTGCTGTTGCACCAGGGAAAAATTTTTCCGCTGTAAAAGATCCTATAAAAACGAACAAGAAACTTACGAGCATACATGCTACAAACACAAGCATCGCAAGCAGTGCCCAAAGTAATGTATATCCCAAAAACTTCCTCTGGATAGAGCCAAGTTCGAAGAGTTTGACTTCTTTTGAAGGGGTGACACAGTGCTGAATCCATTGTGTTCTCCAGCTGCTGTAGGCAAGAAAACCGCCCAATATTCCTAAAGAAATAACGCACAAGTTGAAAGGGGCGGGCAAGAATATGCCGATTACTTGCAATACGGCAAACAAAACCGGCACTACTATCAACTTCCCTAACACTTTCTTATGAGAAAACGTAAAGGCAACAGATTCCTTGAGAACTTTCCAGATAGATAGGTGTTCCATTTTTTTCCCCTAAAAAAATATGGTCGGCCGAAAGCGGGGGTTAAACTAACCCTGGCGCGCTTTGAAGCGTGGCTTAAGCTTGTTGATAACGTACAGACGCCCCTTGCGACGGATGATCCGGCAATTTTTATCGCGGGCTTTCAAAGACTTTAAAGAACTTACAACTTTCATTTTTTTTCACCAAATCTAGGTCTTTCTTTTAACAAGAGGGAAGGCCCCTGTCAACAGCTTTCGCTCATGTTTTTCATTTTTTTCTTCCTTGCAACACTAAAGTGCGTTAAAACCAAGTTATGACAAGGTATATCTCTTTAATTCTAGTTTTACTAGCGCTTACCACCTGTGAGCGCTCAATTCCCGATGATGGGGCCCAAAAAGATTCCATCATTGTGCAGGAAAAAACAGACTTTGGGCAAGGTTTTTATGACCCGGTCACCACCTATTGTGATGTAGATTGCAAACGGTGCGGCTTTAACCCCAATCAATGCTTGAAAGTGTTGAAAGAAAATTTAAGCACTTTATGCAACAACGATGATAAAAATTGTTATCTTATGTGGTTGAAATATGCGGAAGATTGCGCCAATGTGTGTGGGCCGTCCCATAGGACTCTTATTAACGGAAACACTATTATTAACGATCGGGTGCCATGACTTTAACAAATTTACCACAGCATATTAAAGGCCAAGTCCTTGTGACAGGGGCTGCGGGTTTCATTGGTTTTCATGTGACAAAACAGTTGCTTGAGGCAGGCGTTTCTGTTGTGGGGATTGATTGTTTTTCTGATTATTATGACGTCAGTTTAAAAGAAAATCGTACGGCTCTGCTGCAGGCGAAATTCCCCCATACTTATAAACTGTTCAGAGTTCGTCTGGAGGATAAAGAGGCCATGCAGAAAGTTTGGGCTCAGTCTAAAATTTCCCATGTGGTGCATTTGGCGGCCCAGGCGGGGGTGCGTTATTCTATGGTAAACCCTTATGAATATGTGACCTCTAATGTGATGGGGCAGGTGGTCTTGCTGGAATGCATTCGTCATGCCGCTGAACCTGTTGTAAACTTTGTGTATGCAAGCACGTCATCTGTTTATGGGGCGAACCCTAATCTGCCCTTTAAAGAAAGTGACGCAACGGATACTCCTATGTCTTTGTATGCAGCAACGAAGAAAAGTGACGAGTTGATGACCCAGTCTTATTCTCATTTGTTCCGTATCCCAGCCATTGCCTTGCGATTTTTTACAGTTTATGGTCCCTGGGGACGCCCCGATATGGCCTTGTTCATGTTCACTAAAAATATTTTAGCGGGCAAATCTATTCCTGTTTTCAATCATGGCAAAATGAAGCGAGACTTCACCTATGTGGAAGATATCGTACAGGGCATTTTGAAGGCTTTGATTCACCCACCCGTTGACAAGGGCCAGTATGCTCCCCACCGGGTTTATAACCTGGGCAACAGTAAAGCAGAATCTTTGATGACATATATTGAAGAAATCGAAAAACAATTAGGAAAAAAGGCGGAAATGAATTTTTTGCCTATGCAAAAGGCTGACGTACCAGAAACATTGGCTGATGTTACACGTGCCCGCGAAGAACTGGGGTACAGCCCAAAAACGAGCATTGCGGAAGGCATCGCCAACTTTATCGAATGGTACCGAGGGTATTACGGCTAATACTTAATGTGCCCCTAGTGCGGCTCAGGCCCTAGGATTTTGTAAAGAAATCGGTGTCGGGTTGAGCCCTCTACTGTATGAACGTTGAGAAAAAATCTAAAAATGGCGGCAACCCTATTGCTTCCGTCATTATGAACCCCGCAGGGGCATCGTGATCCAGCTTCCTTTTTTCTTTTTCATACAACATGGCGTTCCGCCATGGGTGCTTCGCAACAGCTGGACGTCGGCTTTTCAGGTTTCCCCTAGAGGTTGCCTGGTTTAGGGCGGTAAGTATTTTGAAGAATCGCCCTCATCGCATTCAGTTCGACCCCTTGTGTTTCTTTCCGTGCTTCAGCCTCTTGATAAAGACTAAGAGCTTCAGTGACACAAGCAGCTCTTTGGGCAGCGGGTATCTGATTTAAAATCTTTATAGTATTAGTAGAATAGTTATCTTTATAAGCATGTCCTGGCGTAATAAGGCGGGTAGCAAAAGCAGCCACACTGGCCCTTTCATCAACAGGGGTCTCGTGTAAATCATTTATGATAGTGGTAATATTAAAACTAACATCAAAAAGTTTTAGGCTCTCAGTGAAAGCGCCCGAAAAATCATCTTTATAAGATGTTTGTAGTTTCAAATCAATAAGCTCATTTGGCCATTGCGCAGAGATAAGTTGTTCAAGAGAAGTAAAAAAACTTCCTCTATTACCAGTAGTCTCATCTCTTAGCATAGATACGAGGTAGACAAGGCTCCACCCATGAACTGCTGGATTCGCTAGTTTTTCAACAAGTTTAAGTACACTATCTCTCTCATCAATAGGAGTTTTTTCAATTGCGTACAAAAAGGCGCGATCTGCAGGGGGTTCGCATCTTTCTTTTAAAGAGCCAGAGAGGCTTTGAACAGAAACTGGATAGGTTCCCCAACAAGCCCCAAACGCAAATGGTGTGCCTATTAAAATGATGCTTACCAAAACAAAAAAGATCTGTTTGAATTTTGTCACTGTTACTTCTCTTTTATTTGTATCCCACAAATGTGAGAAATCCTATAACCGAATAATATGCACTACAACCAAAGGTTTTTTAGAGATTTTTCTATCCAAGAAATTCACCAAAGATTTTTTAAGGGTGTTTTCAATATTGCCATCATCATTCCGTTGAGGAACGGAAAGGGATTCAAAGGCATCCAGCGTCAGGCTTTCCAAATCTTTTCCGGTTTTCTCATCAAAGGAAAGACCCAACTTTTTGATGTCGGGTTCTTCGTGAAGCTCATTTTCCTCGTTTAACAAAAGGCTTAAAGACAAAACTCCATCATTACCCAGATAGTGACGTGTTCTAAAGATGGGATCATTGAAAGAAAGCAATTGTGTTCCATCCAGAGCCAATTTTCCAGTTGGCACTTCATCAATAATTGTTGCCCCTGTTTTGGTAATTTCAACGATGGTTCCATTTTCTGGAATTACGATATTCGGAATGCCCTGCTTTTTCCCCAGCTTCCCTTGTTCAACCATGTGAATGAGCTCTCCATGAACGGGAATAAGGGTTTGGGGGCGAATCCATTCGTACATCTTGACCAAATCATTGCGGCTGGGGTGCCCAGATACGTGAATATCTTCGGAATGTTTGAAGATAACATTGACGCCCAACTTAATGATTTTGCTTTTTAAGTTGTTAATAGATTTTTCGTTCCCAGGAATAATACGGGACGAGAAAATCACCACATCTCCTTCCTTCATTTTAACGTCAGGGTGAGTCCCAGAGGAGATGCGGCTTAGAGCTGCGCGGCTTTCCCCCTGGCTTCCAGAACAAATATATAAAACTTTCTGGCGAGCTATACTGCCTGCGGCCCGTGCTTCTGTGAACTGACCGACATTTTTCAGATATCCAAACTTTTGAGAAATTTCATTAATATTGTGGAACCCACGACCAAGCAATACGACTTTACGACCATGCTTTTGTCCAGCAAGAGCAATGGACTGCAAGCGCGCTACGTTTGAGGCGAAGCAGGTGACGAAAACTGCACCCTTAGTGTAGCTGCCAATCAATGTATCTAGATTGTCGCGAACGGTTTCTTCCGATCCTGAATCTCCCTCGTGAAAGACATTGGTCGAGTCAGAAATCATGGCCAAAATACCCTGGTCTCCAATTTTTCTAAGCTCTTGATCTTGAATGGGTTTGCCAATAAGAGGAGCATGATCTATTTTCCAATCCCCTGTATGAAAAATGTTGCCAACGGGGGTGCGCAGTATAATACCACTGGGTTCGGGAATTGAGTGGGTTAACGTGACCATTTCGATTTCAAAATCCCCAATTTTCTGGGAAGCCTTCAAAGGAATAACATTAAGAGATGATTCGAAATCAAGTCCCGTTTCCTTCATCTTTTTGCGAATCATTTCGATGGTAAAAGGGGTTGCATAAAGCTGCGGTTTTCCTAACTTCTCCCAAAGGTAGGGCAGGGCCCCAATATGATCTTCATGGGCATGAGTCAGCACGATGGCTTCTAATTTATCTAGCTTATCCTGTAGGAATGAAATGTTAGGCATCAGAACCTCAACACCCACACGGTCGTGGAAAGTAATGCCACAGTCAACCATCAACCAGCGGTTTTTGTATCCATACAGGTTAAGGTTCATTCCGATTTCACCCGACCCACCTAGGGGTAGGAAATACACGCTATCTTCTTTAAATTTCATTGATCTAATTCCTTATTTACAAATATGTCGCCCGAGGCCAAGCGCCAGTTAGTACCATTTTTTTCTATAAGTATCAAGTTTCCATTTTCGTCAATATCCTGAAACACCCCTTCTTTGGGGGTAGGTAGTATACGAACGGAGATGGTTTCTTTCAGTCGAAAGGCTCGTTTCAACCAAGCGCTACGAATAACGCCAAAAGATTCTTTTTTCCAAATATCTAGCCACTTTGTAAGAAAGGGCATCAGGCATTTGATCAATTCATGGGGAGAAAATTCCAGCCCATAGTCTTTCAAACAGGTGGCGGGCAAATCTTCAGGAAAAGAGTTTATATTCAGGCCGATACCAATTAGGGTGGTTTGCTCAAAGGGTTCCAACAAAATGCCGCCAGCCTTTTTCCCTGCCAATAAAATGTCATTGGGCCATTTGTATTGTAAGGGAAGGCTATTATTCAAAACAAGCAATATATCCCCCAGGGCAACAGCCATCAAGAAAGAAAGTTGACTCAATTCCGCTACAGAGAAGTGAAAAGGCAAAATTAAGGTGACATACAAATTGCCTTTTGGAGAGCTCCAATAACTTCCCGGTTTACCGCGTCCTTGAGTTTGCTGATCTGCCTGAATGATGTGAATTTGGGGAGATGCTGGATTATTCAAAACCCAATCTTTTGCGGCATCCATGGTGCTGGTGCAGCTTTCGAGATGAGTAATTTTATAAGTCACTTTTTAAAGCCTCTCGAACCAGATTGAAAACAAGACTCTGAATACCAATAAACCCCAGAACCATCAAAGGAACCAAGGACCAAAGGGTTTTCCAGTTATAAGAGCTATTTATTTGATGTTGCCCATCTTTAAGATAAATATTTTTGATAATCCTCAAATAATAAAAACAGCTAATCAGGCTAAAAAACAAAAGGGTTCCCACAACCCAGAAATTGTTATTTTCAATCAAGCTAAAGAATGTGAAAAGTTTGGGCCAGAAACCTGCCAAAGGAGGCAAGGTAGCAAGAGATAAAAGCAGGCTTGCCATTAAAAAACTTTGGATTGGATGTTGTTTATAGAGCCCTCGGATATCTTGAACAGTTTCAAGGTTTTGGTCGTTAAAATTCAACGTAGCCCAAAAAAAGAAGAAAGCAACGGTTGTCAGCGTATAAACAAACAAATAGCTTAAGGCTGCTACAAATCCGGAAAGCAATCCTGTACTGAATCCTACCATAACAAGCCCCAATTGACTTACGCTGGTATAGGCAAAAAGTCGTCGAATATTTGTTTGAAACAAAGCCCCTAATGTTCCCCAAACAACGGATAACATGCCAACGGCCATGAGTATAGGTTTCCATAAATCGATAAGACTATGAAAGGGTTTTAGCAAAAGGCGACAAAGCAAAATAACGATAGACACCTTGATGACAGAAGAAAAGATAGAAACCTGCGTTAAGGTAGCGCCTTCATAAACATCGGCAAGCCACAAATGAAAAGGAACTAAAGCTATTTTAAAGAAAATACCAGCCAAAACTAGGCAAAACCCTATCTCGAACCACAGCAGTGTTTGGGGATCATGGATGATCCACTCACTTGTTTTGTAAATTTCTTCAAAGCTAAGGGTTCCACTGGCCCCAAAAATAAAGCCAATTCCTAACAACAGAAATGCAGAGCTGACAATTGTACCAATAAAATATTTTAAGGATGCTTCAAGGGACCTATCCACATCACGACGCAAGGCAATGGCTGTGCATAATGGAATGGCTTGAATTTCCAGCCCCAAATACATTACAAGGAAATGATGGGCGGAAACAGCAATATAGGCGCCGATAAGCACAAACAGGAAAAGAGATGGGTATTCATAGTGCACATAGTCATCACGTTTTAAGGATCGGCTTAGGGGAGATTGGGAAAGGCCAAACCACCCAATTCCCAGACATAACATAAAGGTTTTTGATAGAATGGTTAGCCTATCAGCCGTTAAAAACCCATGAAAAGCGATACCATGAGAAGTATAGGTTATCCAGGAAAAGGTGAAGAAAAGCAGAATGAGACCAAGCAACACGTGGTAAAGATGCTGGTGTAAGAAAACAATGGGCAAAAAAGCGGAATCTTGATTCTTCTTTTGAAATACATTCAAGAATAGAAAGCCTATAGCAAAGACAAGCAAACAAAATTCTGGAGCAAACATTAAGGTAGCTAGATTCAACATGATGGGGACTGTTTTAAAACTTTAGAAAAAGTGTGGTCACCAAGTCGTAAAATAGATTTGGGGAAAAGACCAATCCCCACCATAAAAAAGGCAAAAATAATTAAAATAGATTTTTCCCTTATATCCAAATCTTTCAAACCTAAGATAATGGTTCCTGTGATACGGCTGAAGAAAACATTCTTATAAAGATTCATCATATAAATAGCTGTAAAAATCATGCTTATGCCAACCCCAAAAGCCCATAAGATGTGATGTTTGAATGTTCCCATCAATATTAAGAATTCCCCCACAAAACCGCTGGTTCCGGGGACCCCTATGGCCCCCATTGAGAATAGAAAAAACAGAATGGAAAATACGGGCATAACCCGGGCAAGTCCACCAAAGTCTTCGATGTTGCGAGAATGGACCTGACCATAGAGAATGCCAACCGAGAAAAAAAGGCCCGCTGCAATAAATCCATGGCTGATAAGGTATATCAAAGCTCCATTTAGGCTTTCAATAGTGCCAGTTATGACGCCCAAAAAAACTAACCCCATATGGGCAATAGAGGAACAGGCGATTATTTTTTTAATATCTTGTTGTGAGAAAATTAACCAAGAAGTGTAAACAATAGATATCAGAACCCAAATACCAAAATAGAAAGAGTATCGATTTAGAAACTCAGGAAACAAGGTGGGGAAAAAGCGCAAAAATCCATACCCCGCAATCTTTAATAAAACGCCTGCTAAAAGCATAGAAACGGGGGCGGGTGCCTGAACGTGGGCCAAGGGGAGCCAGGTATGCAAAGGAACGATGGGCATCTTAATCGCAAAAGAAACTAAAAACAAACTACCTATTAATGTTTGCATTTTGGGGTCAAGAAGGGTTTGAGATAAATGTTCAAGATCAAATGTGTTTGTTTCACTATAAAAAACTAAACTGCCTGCAAGCAAAAAGATAGACCCTAGAAATGTATATAGAAAAAAGTTAAGCGCTGCTCTGGTCCGGTTTTCCGCACCCCATAGGCCAATTAAAAAGTACATTGGAATTAAGCAGCCTTCCAGACATATGAAAAAAAACAAAAGATTCAAACTGGTAAAGGTGCCTAATAGAAAGGACTCAAGGGCTAATATAAGACTTGCGTAAAACTTTAGGTTTGTTTTGATGCTCTCCCAGCCCGCTAGGATCACTAAAGGAAAAATGAGGGTTGTGAGCAGAACGCAGCTTAAAGATAAGCCATCAACGCCAACTTTATATTCTAATGAGAAATAAGGCAATAAAGTAAGACGGTCTATAAATTGGTGACTGGGATTTTTAATATCAAAAAATATCCACAACAAAAGACTTAAAAATAAAGTTACAAGGGATGTCCAAAGAGCTACGTATTTTGCATTTGCCTGTCCAACGGATTTATTAATAAGGGATATAAAAATTGCCCCAAACAAAGGCAATAAAGTGACAACAGATAAAAGAGGAAAATTTTCAAAATTCATTTTACAAACAAATATCCCATAAACAGGATGATCCCAAGCGCAAGGGCCAGAAGGTAATGCATAAGATTTCCTGACTGAATATAAACGATTCCATCATTGCATTTTTTTATGCCTCGGGCTAGACCATTAATACACACATTATTAATAAACTCTTCATCA
This sequence comes from Alphaproteobacteria bacterium, assembly GCA_037146715.1. Lineage (NCBI taxonomy): Bacteria > Pseudomonadati > Pseudomonadota > Alphaproteobacteria > Alphaproteobacteria bacterium. The sequence goes on along the minus strand of JBAWWO010000005.1, from coordinate 36,710 downwards.
ACTTGGTTTGACAGAAATTTGGAAACCTTTTGATAAGAGGTCACAAAAACAACCTGATAAGCGGTATCTATGTACCAACCACTCCTGAAAAATAGATATATTTTTTCTAAAGAAAATAGCATTTGAGAGATAAGTTTTGGGTACTGGGTGTATAAAATCACGCCCCCCCCAAAGCCCATCAAATTGAAAGCAAGGCTGCTCATAAGTAGAAAATTTTGAGTGCTGCCTAGCAGGAACAGGGGAATTTTTTGGTCAAAATAGGGAATCAGAATAACACCCAAACCAATGGCCCCCAAGGCCAAGACTCCCATGGCGCCGTATGCAATCCAAGAAAACTGTTTTAGAGGTTCTTGAGGCTTTTTTTTGGTCTTTTTATGAAAAGTTACAAACACAAGCCGGGCGCTGTAACAGATAGTCAAAAAGAAAAGAATTTCCAGACAAATGAATAAGAGATGACATGGGAATAACTTTGAATGAAAAGCCGTTTCCAAGATTTTTTCCTTTGCAAAAAAACCAGACAGAAATGGAAAGCCACACAGGGACAAAAGGCCAATCCATAGACCTGCGTAGGGGAGGGGTAAAACAAATTTAAACTTGGGCATCTCAAAAATGTTTTGCTCTCCATCGGCGGCATGGATTATGGATCCTGCGCACAAGAAAAGCAGAGCTTTAGAGAAGGCATGGGCAAGCAAAAATAAGAAGGCTGTAACATAAAGACCCAAACCAATAGAAACCATCATAAAACCCAGTTGGCTTATTGTTGAAAAGGCTAAAATCCTTTTGATATTTGTTTCCATAAGGGCAGCCGTTGCCCCTAACAGAGAGGTCAGCAAACCAATACCGAGTAAAATATGTTTAATAAGAGGTGTTTGATCTAATAGGGGGGACAGGCGAATCAACAAAAAAACGCCAGCGGTCACAAGGGTTGCAGAATGAAGAAGAGCTGACACGGGTGTGGGCGCCTCCATAGCATCTGGTAGCCAAGTGTGGAAGCCAAATTGAGCAGATTTTGCTAGCGCTGCAATTACGAATAAGGCACTGGCTAACGTGATGCTCGAAAATTCTAAACTAGCCACAGAAATGACAGGGTGCAGCGGAAAGGATAGGGGGGCAAAAATTGTTTGTAGGGATGAGGTGTGAAAAGAAAAAAGCAAGGTCAAGACGCCACCAATAAGGGCTACATCTCCAATGCGATTAATGACAAGACTTTTATAAGCAGCTTTCACGGCAGCGGGCCGATCATACCAAAAGCTGATGAGCAGGAAGGAGCAAAGGCCAATGAATTCCCATCCAAACAATAGTTGCAGTGTGGATTCAGCTGTCACAAATAGGGCCATGGACGTGACAAAAAAGCTAAGATAAATGTAGAACCGAGATCGTGAGGAATCCTGGGCCATATAGCTGGTGCTGTACAGGTAAATAAGGAACGATAAAACATTCAAAAGGCATAAGAACCATAGGCTGATTTTGTCGAGCCTTAGGGCCCACTGCACGGTTAAAAATGAAGTATGAATCCACTTAAAAAGAGGAATGGCTAAGGGAATTGGATTGTACAGAAAGTGAATCAACAGGCCTAGGGAAATAAGGGTAACCAAGCCTTGAATCGCAATAGTTATGATCTGAACTTTTTCATCATTGAGTTTGCTCAGGCTGAAAAACAAAGAAAGGCCGCTTACAAAAGGCAGAAAAACACACAGAATGGCGGCCAAGGAAATCATCTTTTTAAGGTCATCAGATTTTTGAGGGAAAGACTATGATAGTGGCGGAAATACAGAATAAGAAGTGAAATACCCACAGCTAATTTAGTGGCAGAAAGGGTTAAAATCACAAGGGCAAACACAAGGCCATCGATGTTATGATAAAGTTTTGCAAAGCAAATAAAAACCAGCAGGCATCCAAGCAGCATAACTTCAACTCCCATCAACATAATTAACAAGTTTCGGGGGTGTGCCAAAAGGACTGCAAATCCCAGGCAAAAAATAATAATACTGAGTATTAAATAATGTTCTAATGATATGAGCATATTTATATTTGTAAATGTAGCCTTTTTTATGGTTTGGCACAAGGTAGAAGTGCTTTAGTGCAGTAAACCCTTACTAGCAGTTTCAATCGATTTTTCTAAAGCGCTCATGAACTCTTTTTCTTCCATGCCCGGTTGCAGGGGGGGCAAAAATTTTAGTACAATTTCCCCAGGATATTTTAAAAACGTCCGGCGAGGCCAATAGACGCCCGAATTTAAGGCAACGGGAACCACAGGCGTATCCAAACGCTTATACAAAGTGTAAATACCTTTCTTATAGGGGTTTTGGGTTCCGGGGGCTGAACGGGTGCCTTCAGGAAAAATAATAATGGAATAGCCTTCTTCAAGGCGCTTTTTAGACAAAGAAATCATATTTTTGAGCGATGCTACAGTTCCGCGGCGATCTAAGGGAATCATACCTGCCTTTTTTAGATAAAGACCAAAGGGAAAAATATAGGTCAGTTCTTTTTTTAGAATATAGGCGGGTGCTTTTATAATGTGATTCAAAGCAATGGTTTCCCAGGCAGATTGATGCTTTATAGCCATTAGGACAGGTGTTTTGGGCATATATTCTTTGCCCTCAATTCTATAGGTAACCCCAACAATGGTCCTTAAGACCCATGAAACCCAGGTACTCCACGCATGGGGAATCCATCGATACATAGCTTTTGGCATCAGCAATAGGGGGCACAAGACAGTAAGGCCAATGGTGGTTCCCCCATAAAAAATAATGTTAAAAAGTATCGAGCGAAAAACAATCATAGGAATTTGGACTCAATCCATACCACAAGATATTTATTATACTCTAAAAATAAAATCTTTATGTTATAGGGGTTTAGCCACCAAAACCGGGACCGAAAGGTTGAAGAAATCACAGGGTAGGGGATCAAGCGCACATTAGGCAAAGCCTTTTCCAATTCAAGTAAACTGCGGGGAATGTGGTAATGAGACGTCACTACTTTCAGAGAGCTAAGTTTTTCAAACTCCTTGGCCCATTCTTTGGTTTCCTTGGCGTTTTCCCGGGTTGAATTGGCCTCATACCCCAGGGTGATTTTGTCATGATAGTCAGAATAGGGGGCAATTTCATCCAGATGAGTCTGTTTGTGAGCCCCGGAAATCAATACCGTTGAATCAGGACTTTTTTGCAGCAGTTGCAACCCCGCTTGAATGCGCCCCTTTCCCCCCGTCAGAATAACAATAGCATCCGCAGGGTCTTGGGAAATAGGGGTGAAATATATTTTGACTAAAAAAAGAATAAAACCCAAAAGCCAAATAGAGAATATAGCCTCTAAAACAATCAGTGTTTTTTTAAGCCAGTTTTCATACATGTGCATCTTTACACCATGTATTTCAAGGTCAATCTGACAGTTGCCCGGGCTGACAGCATCATGAAGAATGTAACGAACAAAGGCACAACAAGGCTCACCCCCCATAACCCAATGTTAGACAAAAGGGGGTTCAAAATCTGAATATTCATATTTTTGGCCAAGAAGTTCAGCAAAAAGAAAGTCAGCAAGGAAAAGATAAATCCGTAAATTCCACCCTTTGCGCCAATCCGCAAGGTGTGATTTTGGAATTGTTTGGCAATATAGCGATCTGTGGCGCCCATCAGGTACAGAACCTCAATGATGTGGCGGTGAATGATCAGGCTGGTTTGTGATGTGAATGCAATGGTTCCCATAGTGGCCGCAATAATAATTCCCAGAATCAAAAAGCTGATAATCTGGGTGGATTGGGCTAGTTCAAAGAGCCCCTCTTTCCAATCCAGGTGATCCTCAACAATAATATCGGATGAAATCATCCTTAAATTTTCCTTAAGTTGAGCCAAAGCCACGTCATTTCTTTGAACAATTTCAATGTCAATCAGACGGGGTAAGAATTGATCATCCATCACATCAAAATTGGTGGATGTATTTAGGTTTTTCAGAATTTCATGGGCAGAAAGAATCTTTATTTTTCCGACTTCAGGGATTTTTTCCAACAGAGCAATGGTGTCTTGAATAACTTGATCTTGGAGCGCCGACCCGGGATTCGCCATAGGGTTGCTGGGAATTTCAATGGTAATATGGCTTTGAAACCCTGTTTCCCATTGTTGGATCAGGGAGCTAACAGAAAAGGCAATCACCAAGGACAGGGTCGCCAAATAAACCATCAGTGCCACAATCCAGGGCAAAAAGCGATTAGCAGGATCTGACTTTAGGGGCAAATCATTATACAGCATTAGTTCCCCCTTGGTTTGCAGGATGAATCAAATAGCTTTTCCCTTTTTGCAGAAAAATTTCAGAGTGGTTAAACTGTTTGGCCAAAGACCTGTTGTGGGTTGCCAAAATAACCGTTGTTCCTGCCTTGTGCATTTCTTCGAACAGGTACAAAATTCTTAGGGCGGCAGCATCATCCACGTTTCCAGTGGGTTCGTCCGCCAGCAATAGTTTGGGGCGCGCAATAACGGCGCGGGCAATGGCCACCCGTTGCTGTTGTCCGCCAGAAAGAGTGTGGGGCAGGTGATCCAGAAAATCCTCCAAGCCAACCCAGGCTAGTAATTCAGCAGCTTGTTTCCTTGATTTTTTTGAAGAAACACCCCGAATTTTAAGAGGCAAAGAGACATTATCCAGAACATTCAGATGAGAAACCAAACGAAAGTCCTGAAATACAATGCCCATCTGACGGCGCATATAGGCCACATCATTCAAAGAAAGGTTTTTCGTGTTTTCCCCAAAGACGGAAATGTGCCCCCCCGTTTGACCGCAGGCAAGGTAAATCATCTTTAGCAGGGTAGATTTTCCAGCCCCGCTGATGCCTGTTAGAAAGTAAAAGTTCCCACTTTCAATTTGTAGGTTGAGTTTTGAGAAAAGTTTACTATCCCCATCAAAAGCTAGGTCCACATTGTGAAAGGAAACAATTTCTTTAAGATTCGCCTGTTTGTCCATGTTTTTGTATCATAGAATATTTTTTGTCCAAAAAAAAGCAGAATATTGGGGAAAGAGGTGTGTTTTGAGGTTGAAAGAAAGTTAACCTCATGGATCCGAACAAATCAGAAAAATATACTTTCTTTTATGGAGAAATACTGTTGACTTTTAGCGCGGGCAAGAAGAAAGTACTCAAAACTAATATCAATGGAGAGAAAATATGAAACCTAATTTTAAAAAACACATTCTTATATTCGCGTCTTTCATAGCTTTAAATAGCTATGGTGCCGTACGTAGTCTAGACGAAGACGGAAGATTTAGTGTGCACACCTTAGAGGGGGATGCTTTATCTATAACCGTTACAGAAAATATGCTGAAAGAAGCTAGAGCCATTGTCCGCTTAAGAGAACACGTTAGGGAGTTTTCGGTCATGGGTTTAACTCAACCTACAGAAACTCAACAGGCTCTTAAAAGACTTTTTGGAGAACGGTGTGCTGTAGTCAACGTTTCAGGCGCTATAGAAAAACTTTGGACCTCTACAAGGATTTTTACAATTTCAGAAACCGCGGGAAGTCTTGGAGCACTTAAAAATAGACTTTCTAGATTCGAAAATATTTCTGAAAGGTTTGAAATTCTGAAGCTACATGGGGATATCAGTAATACTTTATTGAAATCTCTTTTACAGCTTCACACTCAAAATGAAGAATTATGGAATTTTGTGGTAAAAGATGATTACCGCAGAGGCGTTCTATCCATTTTTGGAACATATCTAGAAAATATTACAATTTCTAGAGTATGTGAAGCTTATGAGGACTTTTCTGGAAGCATTCATACCATTTTTCCAAAGTATCTAGAAAGCTGTCCAATGGATGGAGATAAACCTTACGACGACTTTCTTGGGTATAGTCCGGAGGATTCTAAAATCATAATCTTTAAGAATCTTATAGCTGAAGAAAATAGCCGCTTTAAAAAACTCAGACTTGAAGCTGAGAAAAACAAGAAAGGAATTCTTAGGGATCTTTTTGGAGAAGAGATGGAAAGACAGGAGAGGCGATATAGTAACCTCTCACTAAATGAGCAGGCGTCTGAACGGGCGATGAGGCGCGGTTTTTAGTTATAGCTACTAACCAAAAATGGAGTCCTCGGGCTTGACTCGGGGACCCCGCCTTACTTATGGGGATTTTGATTCAATATCTTGAAAAACCAGCCTAATTCAGCTTGACAGCCCCTATTAAGGATGTCATCTCTTTTTAAAAAGGAGAAAAAACGTGAAAAATTCAATTGTCGGAGCCATTTGTCTGATCGGATCGATTATTCCAAATATTTTGAATGCAGCTGCTGCTGAGGTTGATGTGGCGCCAACTTCAAAACCCAAAAATTGTTTGCAGACGACTCAAGTATTATTTAATGACCCGTCTCTTCTTGAGGCCGAAAAAAGATCATTATCAGTTTGTCTTCTTAAGCTCAACGAAGAATTAGGCAAGAGAGATCTTTTAATGAGAGAGCCTGAAAAGATGGCGGAATTCTTAAAAACAATTGATTGGATCAATAGAAAAGAAGTTGTGAGGGCTGTTTGTACTGTTATGCCCCCGAAAACTTTCGGAATGGATTTTAAGTTTTATAATCTTCAACCCTTGTTTGATCGAATTATTAATATTGTGCCGGGCGATCTAGAGACGGTATTGGAGCGTGCGCAAGCTGAGATTTCTAGCAAAGAAAAAATAAAAGGGCGCACGCTTTCGTCAAGTGCTCGAGCTACGATTATTCAAGCAGCAGCAGAAAAAACTTATTTGTGAAGAATGACTAGAGAATTTTTTGTGCTTGGGGGCGTGCTCTCCCTAGGGCAGAGGGAAAGAAATTTTTTGTTCCTAGGCTAATAATACCCCAAACTCTTTTTTGACTCTGGTAATACGGCCATAGGTTTTCCTTTTTTAAGCGATCTTAAGATCAATTAGGAGAGGTATTTTGTCACTAAGGCCAAATCCTCAGGCGTGTCAACGCCAGCTAAGAAAGATTCTGTGAAATAAACCCCAATTTTATAGCCCATTTCAAGGGCGCGCAGTTGTTCTAAACTTTCTTGCTTTTCAAGACCAGATTGGGGTGCTTTCACAAAAGAATCCAGGGCAAATCGACGATAGGCATAAATGCCCGCATGATGAAAGTGAGGGCCGCTGCCATAGGGAACAGGAGACCGGCTAAAGTAAATGCCATCCCCCCGGTTATCACGAAAGTCAGCAATCACTGCTTTGACCACATTTCGGTTGGTCAGTTCATCCGGTGAATTCAAAGGGGTCACCAGGGTTGAAATTTGAAATTTGTCAGATTCTTTCAGGGGAATAAGAACTTTTTGAACGTCGGCGGATGTTATGGTGGGTAAATCCCCTTGTAAATTAATCACAACATCATGATTCCCATGGGGATCAAAGGTTTGCAACGCTTCATAAATACGATCTGATCCGGTGGCGTGATCAAAGCGGGTTGACACGGCAATGCCGCCCGCTTGTTCAACCAAATCTATAATTTCTTGGTTGGGGGTTGCAACTATTACAGGCCCCACCTTGGCATTCATAGCATTTTCCAGAACATGGATAATCATGGGTTTTCCATGGATTAAAGCCAAAGGTTTTTGGGGGAAGCGGGTTGCTTCTAAGCGAGAGGGAATAATAATGACAGGATTCATAATAACCTACTTTCTGGCTGGCAATAACAAAAGAATACCCAAAAAGATGGCGCTGAAGGTCATCAAATAAAGGCTGGGAATCAAAAACACTTCATTGTTTGTACTGGTTTGCATAGATGCTGTTAATAGGAAAGGCGTAAGCCCCCCCATAATACCAACGCCAACACTATAGCTAAAGGAAATGCCTGTGTAGCGGTCTTGAGCAGGGAAAAGAGCTTGAGAAAACAAAGGCTGCACGCCAATAATGCTGGCAACTAATAGGCCCAATAAAATATGGCCGCCCAGTACTGAAAACTCAGGGGTTGATGTGATTGCCATGAAGGCGGGAACGGTTAGCCCTAAAATCAGGAAACAGGCGACTACTAGAGTTTCCTTTGCCCCGTATTTATCAGCATAATAGCCAAAGAAAGGGCACCCCAACATACAGGCGAGCATACCAAAAAAGCCATTAAAGGTTGCGTTGCTGACCGAGTGGTTCAAGGTATTTACAAGATACACATTCAGAAAGCTGACCAGTGTGTAGGTTAAGGCCCCATCAAAAGCTGCAATAGCTAGGACGAATAGGCAGGACCGCCAGTGGGTAACTAAGGCTGTTTTCAAAGGAGAGGGAACAATCTGATCTTTCTTTTGAATCTCTTTAAAGATGGGACTTTCGTCTATTTCTCGGCGCAGATAAAGGCCCCCTAAGCTGAAAAGGCCCCCTAATAAAAAGGCTCCTCTCCAAGCCCAACCAGGAAAAATATCAGTTGTCAAAAAAGATACAATAATTGAAGCGAACAATGACCCCAAAAGGCAAGAGCCTACAATCGCACCCCCCACAAAACCGGGCTGTTTTTTCCCCAGGTGTTCAAGAGCGAAGATGGTGGCGCCGTTGAATTCACCCCCAGCACAAATTCCTTGCAAAAAGCGACACAAAATTAAGGCTATTGGCGCCCAGATGCCAATCTCCTCATACACAGGCAAAAATGCGATCGCAGTGGTTGGTATCCCCATAAATAGAATGGACAGGGTCAATGCCTTTTTTCTGCCAATTTTATCGCCAATATGACCAAATAGGATAGCACCCAAAGGACGCACAAAGAAAGAAACACCAAAGGCCAAAAGGCTAATCAATAAAGATAGGGCAGGTGTTTTTGCTGGAAAATAAAGGGCAGCAAACACAGGAGTTAGCGCTCCATACAAGGTTAGGTTGTAAAACTCTAAAGCATTTCCCAGAATGCTTGCAATTGTAATACGGGCGGCGTGACGCATTAGATATCTTTCCTTGTTTTCTGAGGGGGTTCAACAATACGAATGTGAACTTCCTCTAATTGTTTTTTTGAAACAACAGCTGGGGCACCCATCAATAGGTCTTCCGCCTGTTGAGTCATGGGGAAAGCAATAACTTCTCGAATATTGGGTTCATCTGCCAGAAGCATAACCATTCGGTCAATGCCTGGGGCACAGCCCCCATGGGGTGGGGCACCATAGGTCAAGGCTTTCAACATGCCGCCGAATTTTTCTTCCATGTCTTTGCGGGAATATCCCGCAATAGCAAAGGCTTTTTCCATCACATCAGGAAGATGGTTTCTGATGGCACCACTGCACAACTCAATTCCGTTACACACGATGTCATATTGGAAGGCTTTTATGGTTAAAGGATCCTTGTTCATCAAGGCGCCTAGCCCTCCTTGAGGCATAGAGAAAGGATTGTGGCTAAATTCAACCAGTCCCGTTTTTTCATCTATTTCATACATGGGAAAGTCAATAACCCAGCAGAACTCAAAGGCATCTTTCTTAACTAAGTCAAGTTCTTCTGCTATTTTATGGCGGGCTAGAGAAGAGAGCTTTTGGGCCGCTTTTAAAGGTGAGCACACAAAAAAGACAGAATCATTATCTTTTAAGTTAGCCAGTTCTTTCAACAATTTCAGTTGTTCTGGGTTTAAAAACTTGGCAATGGGGCCTTTAGCTTCGTTATTTTGAAAGGTAATATATCCAAGTCCTGGTGCGCCTTGTTCTTGGGCCCAACCGTTTAGTTTGTCAAAGAAGCTGCGGGGTTGGTTGGCCGCATTAGGGGCGGGAATGGCGCGTACCACTTGTCCCTTTTTAACATTATTCGCAAAAATGGAAAACCCGGAATCTTTAAAAACAGCGCTTACATCAGAAATCAGCAAGGGATTTCTTAGGTCTGGTTTGTCAGACCCATAAAGCAACATGGCATCATCATAGGTGATTCTTGGAAAAGGGGAGGGGGAAACGGTTTTTTTGTCTTTAAATTCTTCAAACAATCCATGCAAGACGGGTTCAATGGCTTGAAAAACATCTTCTTGCGTGACGAAAGACATTTCCATGTCCAGTTGATAAAATTCGCCGGGGGATCTATCTGCTCGGGCATCTTCATCCCGGAAGCATGGGGCGATTTGGAAATACCGGTCAAACCCAGAAATCATCAATAATTGTTTAAACTGTTGGGGAGCCTGGGGAAGGGCATAAAATTTTCCAGGATGTAAACGGCTGGGCACCAAATAGTCCCGTGCTCCTTCAGGAGAACTAGCCGTTAGAATAGGCGTTTGGAACTCCATAAACCCTGATTTGATCATACGCTGGCGAATGCTCGCAATAATCTGGTTTCGCAATACAATGTTTCTGTGCAACTTTTGACGCCGTAAATCTAAGAAACGGTATTTCAGGCGCAGCTCTTCCGATGTGTCGGCAGCGCTGTTGACCTGCAAAGGAAGCATAGCCGCGGCAGATTCCACATGGATGCTAAGCATATGCACCTCAATTTGCCCCGTAGGGAGCTGAGGATTCACCGTTTCAGGGGTGCGGGCAATGACCTTTCCCGTCAGAGTAATCACACTTTCTAAGGGTGCTTTTTCTGCGATATTGAACAGAACGTTCGATTGGTCAATGACGCATTGAATCAACCCGTAGTGGTCGCGCAAGTCAACAAACAGCAGATTGCCGTGATCACGTTTGCAATGAATCCAGCCAGATAGACGAACAACTTCATTGATATGAGTCGTATTGAGCTCTCCACAAGTATGGGTGCGATAAGGGTGCATAAATTTCCTTCTTTAAACTTTCTACAGCTATAGCTGATTCCTTATAAAAGGAGTACATCGTTACTCGTCGCTAACCTAGATTTACTAGGCGTCGCTCCTCGTGCCTCGTATCCTTTTAAAGTAATCTAGCTATATAATAGGCAGCCGCTCTCAAGTTGCAAGTATTTTTGCAAAATCTAGATAAGTTTTTTTGATTTCAGAAGGCCAATGACGGTTTTGGGGTCAATTTTTCCTTTGGAATCTGTGACCAAAGGATACATATTTTCTTTGTAATTTAAAGAGGGAGTTTTCAGAAACAACCCAACGCTCGGTTTTCCAAGGATTGCCGCAAAGTTCAGCATGCCCGTGTCATTGCCCACAAACAAATCGCATAAACTTAAAAATCCCAGGGATTCTTGGATGGAAAGGTGGGTGAGGGGGATAATTCTTGAAGTCAGATTAACGACCCCCAGCTGGGCAATCAGCTTAGCCTCCTCTTCCTCTTGTTTTCCCGCAAATACAAACACAGTGCCATAGTCTTCTAAGTATCTGGCAAGGCTGGCAAAAGATTCTAGAGGCCACTTCTTAAAAGACTCACTTCCTCCAATGCCCAGGGCGATCCAAGGCTTTGGAAAACCCCCTAAACGTTCTTCTATTGTTTCCATCTCGTTCTTATTTGCTTGGAACAAATTTCCTGTAGGCTTTAAGCCATGCTTCTGAATTAAATGGTCTGCTCTCTTAATGGGGTGAGAATGAAACTCGTGTCTGGTCAAGCGAGGGTTTTGTAAAAAGAAATGCCCTAAATGGCGCCCATAGCCGTAAACAACCTTAATGCCAGCCAGTTTGCAGGCAATCGTATATCGCCAGCTGTGGTGTAAAATCCACACTTCTGTGAAAGATCTAGATTTCAGTAAGCGAACCAGACTGAAAAGACTCGTTTTTTTCGCTACCAAGACTTCTTTAATATAGGGTGACCCTTGAAAAATCTGGGGGGCGATTGCCGGCTTTGTCAGTAAGGTGATCTTTTTATCTGACGCCCGGTCTGCTATGGCCGTCATGTGCTCGTGAAACCAGGCCAGATCTCCTAGACCAGGTAAGGGTTGTATCACAAGGATGTTTTCTTGGGTCATGTTATTTTACTTTCCATTCAGCGTCTTCGCGAGCCCCACAGGGGCGTGGCGATCCAGCTTATTTTCTCTATAACAAAAGGTATGCAATTGGCTTTCTTCAGTCAACACTAAAGAAAATATGAAACTGACTAAAGACCAGAGGCAGGGTGTTGCAAAGACATATAGGGAAAAGATGAAGGAGAATCCTGTTCTTTTGAAAGAGTTTAGGGAAAAGCGCAGTGCGTCTCAAGATAAGTATAAAGAAAAACGATGGAAACCTTATCAGCAGTAGGAGGAGACGCTGCACAGATTCAAGACAGTTGCAAAGAGTCAGCATCTGATATGACCGGAGCGTCTGCAGAATAAAACTTCCTTGTCCAAAGGGTAGTAGAGCTGACCTCATAAACACAGAACCGTTCCACAGTAACTTTCTAGGCGTTAAGTTGAGGGCCACCTTTGTCATGGGTGGGTTACACCTCAATTGCAACAGCCAGGGCTTCTCCTCCGCCGATGCAGATGGCCGCGATGCCGCGCTTTCCGCCCGTGCGTTCCAGAACATTCAGCAAAGTAACCACAATGCGGGCCCCTGAGGCGCCGATGGGGTGCCCCAAAGCGCAAGCCCCTCCATGAATGTTCACTTTCGCAGGGTCAAGCTTCAAGTCTTTTATGGCCACCATAGCAACTACGGCAAAGGCCTCGTTAATTTCAAAGGCGTCTACCGAGTCTTTAGACCATCCTGTTTTTTCAAGCAACTTCTGAATGGCGTGGATGGGTGCCGTGGCGAACCATTTTGATTCATGAGCATGGTGGCTAAAGCCCACAATTTTTGCTCGTGCGGCTAATCCCAGTGCTTTGGCATGGCTTTCTGTGCTGATCATTAGCACTGCTGCTCCATCGGATATGCCGCTAGAGCTTGCCGCCGTAATAGTTCCATTTTCTCCAAAAGCTGGTTTTAGTAAGGGGATTTTTTCAATTTTTGCGCGATCCAAAGTCCCATCCTCAGTCACCTCTACTGTTTCTGTGGGTGTTTTAATGACAACGGAGGCAATTTCTCGTTCAAACCATTTTTCTGCGGTGGCTTGCTTTGCGCGGCGCACAGATTCGGTTGCATAAGCATCTTGTTCGGCCCGCGTAAACCCATAATGCTTTGATGTTGCTTCTGCAAACATTCCCATCAGAGTTCCTTTTGAGTAGGCATCTTCTAGGCCATCCAAAAACAAATGGTCTGCATAATGCTCTGCCACAGGTTGTTCCCCCTTGGCTGGGCGTCGTTTCAGCAAAGGGGCGTTTGACATGCTTTCCATCCCCCCCGTCAAAAGCAGTTTGCTGTGACCGGCCATCAGTTGGCTCATGCCTATAATCATGGCTCGCATGCCTGACCCACAAACTTTATTGACAGTTGTGGCCGCAACACCTTCGGGCAGTCCAGACTTTAAGGCAACTTGGCGGGCAGGAGCTTGGCCTAATCCTGCAGGAAGAACACACCCCATAATCACTTCATCAATTTCTTTTGTATCCACGTTCGTCAGGGCTAACAAGCTGCGGGTAGCTACGGTCCCCAGCTCTACAGCCGATAGACGGGAAAGGTTGCCCTGAAAGGACCCCAGGGGTGTGCGTACCCCCTCAATAATAATGATTGAATCTTTGGGCATAAAAAAACTCCTAAATAATAAACATATGGGCCAGCCACAGGAATGAGGCAAACCCTAAAATATCTGTGGTAGCGCCCAGCAAAGGGCCAGAGCTTAAGGCTGGATCAAGACCAAATCGGGCAATGAAGAATGGGAACAAAACCCCCCCAAAAGCGGCCCAACACATATTAAAAATCAAGGATGCAGGCAAAATCAAAGCCATCTTCACATCCCCTAGCCACAACAACACAATCAGACTTAAAACCACAGAAAAAAACAAAGAATTTGTGATTGCAATAGAAAGCTCTTTCGCAAACATTTTCCAGGGGTTAATGGTCTGGAAAAGCCGTGTGGCAAAAGTTCGAATAGTGACGGTTACAACTTGAGTTCCTGCAGCACTTCCCATGGCTGCCACAATGGTCATTAGGGCGGCGAGAGAGGGAATCTGTTCAATCGTTGCCTGATAGTGGTTAATGACAAAAGCCGCAATCAGAGCATTAATCAAGCTGACGATCAGCCACCCCATGCGCCGACTTGAAGTCACCAAAAGGGGCGCCGTCAAATCCGTTTCACCCACACCCGTGATCTGAAAGATGTCTTTTTCTGCTTCTTCCGCCATGGCTTCTGCCACGTCATCCCCTGTAATCATGCCGATAATAGATCCTGATTCATCTTCAACGGGGGCCGAAACCAAGTGATAGCGACGAAACAAATACACAACCTCTTCCTGGCCAAGGCTAGCGGATATTTTTTTAATATCCTGCTTCATAATGTCTTTCAGGGGCATGCTGCTGCTGTGTTGCAGTAGCTTATCAAGGGTCACGCTTCCCAAAATTTTATATTTGGGATTAATAATGTAAACTTCATAAAAATGATCGGGCAGCAGCTTTTCTTTTTGAAAATGTTTCAACAAATCCCCCACTTTCCAAAAGGAGGGAACGGCCACAAGCTCCTGTTGCATCAGACGGGCAGCGCTGTCTTCTGGATAGGCAGAAACAATTTCAAAGCTGGCGCGTGCCGCAGCGGGAATCATGGCTAAAATGGCATGACGCTGTTTAGCCGTCAGCTCGTCAATCAAGCAGAAAGCGTCATCACTATCCAGTTCATGCAGGCGCTTGGCCAAGGTTTTGATGCCAATCATCTGAACCATGGCTTGACGGCGATGATCAGAAAGCTCTAACAGAACGTCAAAATGGAAGCTAATATTGGAAAGACGGATAAAATTTTTCAGATCATCCAGATCTAAGTTCTCTAAAACACTGGCCAAGTCAGCAGGATCAACATCTTTAATAACCTCAATAAGAGGATCTTTTTTGTTCCTTTGAACAAGGTCTTGGATTTGATCAAAAAGCCGATCAGAGATTTGGGCAAAGTTTTCAGCCAGAGCTAAGCTTGCAAATTCAGGGTGTTCTGGGGCGTCGATTATTTTTCCCATGTCTTTCCTTTCCTGGCTCAGCCCAAAAGCTGCCTGTCATGCGTGTATTTTACCTATATTATTTCCCAAAGTATATATTTAATAAAAAACTGGTGCGGTCGAGAAGACTCGAACTTCCACAGTGTTTCCACCACAGCGACCTCAACGCTGCGCGTCTACCAATTTCGCCACGACCGCCTGTTTTCTAGTAAGATTTGAATATCAGATGTTAGATCAGATATCAAGTGAATCAAAGAAAATTTCTAAGCTTCTTTCTTTTTAAGGCGATCTAAAAATACAAACCCACAGGCGCCAATGATTAAGCCTATAATAATCGTAGAAAAGGCAATTTTATAGGCAAAAGGAGAGTAGATACGTACCTCATTCACCAGGGCTCCCTCCCAACACATATCTAACAAGAATCCAATGATAGGCAGATAAACAAGCCCACTGAGCATATTAATGGTATTAACAGACCCCACCATAACTCCGCTGAGTTTTTTCGGGATGTTCGCGGTGACTAAGGCAAAGACTAGAATTTGATAGGAACAGAAAATACCCACAACAAAAAGGAATGTCACTAAAGCAGGGTAAGAAAAGTTGATAAACATAATCATTAACAGGGCCAAGGCCATTATTGCGCCAGACAGAGCAATGATTTTTCTGTATAAATCACGTTGAGTGCCCAAAATAGCCAAGACAGGCCCGCCCGTTGCCATGCCCACATAGATCATCGAGCACGCTTCCGCCGCATCTGGTTTTGTCAGTCCATAGACATGAACTAAATAAGACACACCCCAAACATCCGCAAAGGCGCATAGAGGGCCCGTTAGTAAGGCTCCGAAGAAAGCTACCCACAGAATGTTTTCTTTGACCATTAAGCGACCAAAATTTTTCAAAAATCCTTTTTCTAAAATTTCAAACTTTGCTCCCTGATCATGGGGTGTGTTCTGAACACAGGCATAAATGAACACAGAAATCAAAAATAGGGCAAGGCATATAAACAATAGGGTGTTTTGCCAACCATAGTGTTGGACCCATTCAGCTGTGGGTTTTCCGCCCGCAAAAGCTCCTAACAAGCCAACTGTTACAGTACAAGCCATAAAAAGAGAAAAATGCTTTTCCGGAAACCACAAGCGCAAGACTTTAGAAGCTGAGATAAAAGCAGCGGAAGAGCCCATCCCAATCATCAGCCGGGAAAGCAAGGCCAAAACCCAATCGTCCGTATAGGCAAACAATATACCTCCTAGGGCACAAAGCAAGGCTCCTGCCGCCGCAATGTACCGCGGTCCGTACATATCCAGCAACAACCCAATAGGAATTTGCATGCCAGCATACCCCATGTAGTACAAAGACATAAGCAAGCCAAAGCTGGTCGCATTAATTTCAAAGTGATTTAAAATGTCGTCGGCCATTACGTTGGGGGATACCCGCAACATAAACTGCAGAAAGAAAAAAGCTACCAGAGGTAACCACATAAAGAAAATTCGTATAAATTTATTCATAGTTTTAACCGCTTTCTCAGAAATGCAAGATCTCACAGTTTTGCGAAATAATCGTTCATTTATGGGGAAGCTATAACAAAATAATTTGCGCTGAGCAATAATAATGATACAGTCCAATGCTGAGCAATAATAATGATACAGTCCAATGCTGAGCAATAATAATGATACAGTCCAATAAGGGGAGGTTGTCGTGCGTAAAGTCTTCATTTCTTTATCTCTTATGGGATGCCTAGTTTTTCAAGCTAATGCAGCTCAAAAAACAGATTTCTCCGAACCCTATGAAAAAATCCATTTAGATGCTGTAGATCTGGATGCTCTTGACTTTCATAATGGGCGCTCTGCTCAGTATAAACTACAATTTCCAAAAGCGCCCATAATCCACACCTATAATCCCACAGATCAAAAAGATGATAAAAGCATTTCGACAACGGGTTTGGGGGTTCCTGTTATCTTGCTTAATGCTAAAATCCCCAATGAATTTCGAAAGGGATTACCTGATGTGCTAAAAACCCCAGCAGAAAAAAAACAAGAGTTGGATCAGCTAGATTTATTTTGGATTGTGCAAAATAATCCTTGGAACAAGGGGGCCGCTCTTTTGATGCGCCCTCACTATTGGACGGATCCTGATGCACCTTATGAGGGAATCTATAGCAAATCTCATCAACTCTATGGGTTTATTGCAGATGCTGATGGGGACTTCCGCTTAGCCAGCCCAAAATTTTCCATTTCCGTTCATCCTGCGGATCAAAAAATGATTGTTTCATCCCCTGCAGGCCCTGCGATTGTTGGATCTATTCCCGTTGAGGAAAATTTCAGTTTTTGGTCGCTTCTTGAAAATGGTCCTCGCACAGCTATCACCCTCCATTGGATTTTAAAAGACGAAGAATTTGATTTTCTGAAAAGTCGCATAGCTGACCAAACTTGCCTAGATGCCCTTTTTCAAGATTTATTAGAATCCCCCTTGAAAGAATTCTCAGGTTTTAAAAAACTTGCTGTATTTTTGGGTATCACGAAAAAAGAAGTTGCAGCTTCTGCTGAACCAAGCGGAGGAGAAGCTTAAACTATTTAAAAAGGATATTTTATGAAAAATAATTTGAAAAATAGTACAAATAAATCCCCGTTGTTTTGGTTGTTTCTAGCTCTTATTTTTGGAATTCCTTTTCTGGGGCAGGGGGCTTTAGAAGATGAAGCAATCGCAAAATCCCCTGCTAAGGAGGTATCTTTAGATGTCGATGCCCTTTCTACACTTCTTGCGTCGCAATCAATCAATAAAGTTATGAAATTCAGTTCTTATAAATCAGAACCTATGATTCTTCCTGAAATTAACCCTAGAACTTGCAAAAAAATTCCCGTTTTTAAAGAAAATAATGATGTTGTTTTTATTGTGACCCCCTTTACTTTAAGTTTGCAGTCAACAACTAAACAAATAACGATTTCGATGGACTCAAAGAAAGTTATCGATCGCGTTGAAGTAGCCGGTGTTCTGAAAAATCCGATTTTGAAGTCGGCTGATCAGATAATTCTTGGTTTTTTTGATATACCAAAAAAAAATCAGATTGGAGAAAAATTCTATCTGGAATCATATTTAGGTGGGATTGCTCAAGAGTCTTCTGAATTTTTTTGGAAATCCCCCCGATCTCTGATACCAGAAGATCAAGTTTTCTTTAATTCTTATGGGGATAAGATCTTTTTTTATGATTTTAAAGAGAACTCTATAAAGGTTATGGATTATAATGCTATGCCTACTAAAATTTTTAATGCTTATAGATTGCCCAAAGAAACTAATCCAGACAAAGTGCTTGCAGACGTTTTGCCTCTAGTAAGCAAAATCCTTTTTCGCGAAACTACGGAACAGCTATTGTTTATAGTTCGCCAACCATCAAAAAAAAGTGGCTATTTTATGGCGCTCAACGTCAATAGCCTTCAATGTACCTGCATCCACGAAAAGAATTTCTATCGTTATTCCCCAGTCGTTTTAAGTGATGATTACGAAAAAATCGTTTTAATGTCACCCCTTGAAAAAAGATTGATTATAATGGACCTAACACAAAAGAAATTTCTTCAGAAAATTGAGCTTGGAAAAACGCCTTCATTAGCCCTATTTAGCCATGATGGTCAGCATTTATTCGTTTCAACGCCAAACACTGTTGAAGTTATTAATATTAAAACAGGAGAAAACGACTCAATTGTTACAGATTGTCTCTTAAACTATATGACTTTAAGCAAAGACGATCATTACCTTTTGGTGATTTTAAAAACTCTAAACTATCCTATTTATAAGATTACCCTTAATTGGGACTAGTATAGTCTGTCTGAAAATTAATACTTCAAAATCTTATTCTGATAGTTCACGTCTGTATTCAGTAAGAGTCCGAAAGCAATCATCAGGGTGATCATAGACGTTCCCCCATAGGAAATCAGGGGCATGGGGACCCCCACAACCGGCACTAATCCCAAAACCATACACAGATTAATGGATAGATAAATAAAAATAGTCATGGTAATGCCAAAACTAAGCAATTGACCAAATTTTGTTTTATTTTTTAAGGCGATTTTTACCCCCATGGACAATAATAAAACATATAAAGTAATAAGAACCAAAGATCCCATCAGGCCAAATTCCTCAGAAAAAAGTGTGAAGATGAAATCTGTCTGTTTTTCTGGCAAAAAGTTCAGATATCCTTGGGTTCCCTTCAAATAGCCTTTCCCCAAAATCCCCCCCGATCCAATGGCAATTTTCGATTGCATGATGTGATACCCCGTTCCTTGAGGGTCTTTCTCAGGGTTTAAAAAAGTTAAAACGCGATTGCGCTGATAGTCCTTCAAAAAAGCCCAAGCAAAGGGGAGGCTGACTAAAAGGCCTATGCCAAGGGACAAAAAATACCACATGCGGACACCGGCAACGAATAGAATAGTTAGTCCAATTAAAACCAGCAAAATGGTGGTTCCCAAGTCTGGCTGCTTTAGCACGAAAAGAGCAGGCAAAAAAATCATACCCAAAGGAACAATCAGTTGGGTAGGTTTATATACGTCATCCGTGTTGAGGCGATGGAAATAGGTGGCAAGAGCTAAAACTAAGGACAGCTTGATTAATTCAGAAGGCTGCAGTTTAAAAAGATACAAATCAAGCCAACGTTGGGCACCCATCCCAACTTTTCCAAACAATTCAACGGCAACCAAACAGCAAAGGGCTGCTCCATAAAACAGATAAGAGGCATTAAACCACCACTGCAAATTGCTGATGGCAATTAGAATCATCAAGATAAATCCAAAAAGAAAACGTAGAATCTGAGGCAGAGCCCAGGGAAAGAAAGCGCCGCCAGCTGCAGAATATAGAGTCATAAACCCGATGCAAGACAGTAAGGTAATAACTAAAATCAATCGAATATTTAGGTTTTTAAGGCGATCGATAGGACTTAATAGATCATAATACATGGGCGTCTCCCGCATCTATGGTTTGGGCTCGTTTTTCTTTTTCTGTCATAAGTTCTTGAGTTTTTAAAAGAATATCTCGGGTTTTTGAAGCCGCAAAGCCAGAGCCCCAGCCTTCATGTTCTCCGATAACTATTGAAGCATACCGAGGAGCATGAGTAGGTGCAAAGGCCACAAAAATTGAAGTGTCGCGCAGATGCCAGGGAATTTGGCTGTCTGAGCGAAGGCCGGCCTGTCGTTCCGCCATGGTAATATGGCGCACCTGAGCCGTTGATGTTTTTCCACCCATTTCAAATTCAGGTATTTTAATGCGTGACCCATAGGCTGTTCCGTGGGGGTCATTCACGGCTTTTCCAAGGGCATTCATGACAAATTCCAGATGTTCAGGAGAAATATTTAAGGTGTCCTCTGAGGGGGCTTCAGCTGCTTCCATCGCCAGGTGAGGACGAATTCGGTGTCCCCCATTAGCAACCATAGCAATCATCGTGACCAGCTGCAGGGGTGACATCAAAACATACCCTTGACCAATGGATGTTAAAATTGTGTCACCCGGGTACCAGGCTTCTTTCTTAACGCGCTTCTTCCATTCCGGGTCTGCAATAAAGCCCGCGCGCTCAGCTGGGAGATCAATGCCCGTTTTTTCTTTTATGCCAAACAGTTTAGCCATTTCAAGCATAGGTTTTTCTTTTATTTTTAGGGCAGTTTCATAAAAATAAACGTCACAGGATTCATACAAGGCCCGTTCCATGTCCACATAGCCATGACCATTTTGCTTCCAGCGCCAGCAATGGAATTTGTGCTTTCCCAGCATCATATGGCCAGGGCAGTAGACCTTGTCCTTTGGATTAATGCCCGCCTTTAAGGCCGCTAGTGCAATCAAGATTTTAAAAGATGATCCCGGGCTGTAAAGACCTGAAATCGCCTTGTTAGTCATGGGGGAAAGAGGGTCATTGATAAGGGTATTCCATTTGTCTCTTGAAATGCCGTGGAAAAAGGCGCTGGGGTCGTATCCAGGAGTTGAAACCATGGTCAAGATTTCCCCTGTTTTAATGTCTAACACAACAGCGGCTGAGCTTTTATAGGGGGCTAGTAAGTCACCAGTGAATTTCTGCAAATCGTAGTCAATGGTCAGTTTCAAGGGTTGGCCTGATTGGGATGGAATGGTGGAAAGCTCTCGGATAGATCTACCTCGCGAATTGACTTCGATAATTTTCTGTCCTGAAACACCTCTTAAGCTTGATTCATACTGATATTCTAAGCCATTTTTTCCAATTTTAGCACCGGGAGAGATGAGTATTTTATCTTTTTGAACATCTTGTTGGTTGGGAGTGGAAATGTATCCCACAATTTGAGACGCCTCATGTTTTAAAAGATAGTTCCTAGCGTGTCCCTCTTGGGCATAAACCCCGGGGAGTTCTGTGTTGTAAAGCTCTAATTTTGACAGTTCCTCCCAACTGATGTCTTCTTTCAAAAGGGTTGGAAAAAATTTGGGACGTTTCTTTATATTTTTCAGAACTTCTTCCTGGGCCCAGGGGGAAAGATTCAAAATGCCTGAAACGGCTTTAACCATTTTGGGAATATCTGGAATGATGTCGGGCACAATATAGGCGTCATAGCTTCGAATGTTGGTGACTAGGGGGACACCCCAGCGGTCTAGCATTTCACCCCGATTAGCAAATTGAGGCCGGATCCGGGTTCGGTTGTCTTCTGCTAAAATTTTGTAATGGTTCCAATAGATAACCTGTAGAAAGAATAACCGCAGCAAAACCACAGCCAAGATGACAAACTGAATGCCGATCAGAAATCGAATACGTGTAAAAATCGATGATTGACTATGCTGGATCAACGGAACCTTTGCTTTATAATAAGTTTTTTAAGTAGAAGGTAAATAAAGGGGTAAACAAGAAAAGTTTTTCCACTGGCTTCAAAAACAGGCCCTATGGACAGCAATGTTTGGCTGAACAGGCAGGAAAAAAACCAGACAATTAGTTCAAATACGGTGATGCAAAATCCCAGGTATACCCATTGAATAGATAAATCGCTTTGGGTTAAGAACTTTTTATTTTGATCTATCAGCATGTAAAAAACCAGAAGTGCAAAAGTACTTTGCCCAAGGGGAGCCCCACTTAAAGAATCATTTAAAAGGCCAGCAAAAAAAACAAACCAAATAGGAAGAGACTCTTCAGAATACATCAGTATAAAAAATAATACGGCCAAGGTAATATCAATTTCTATAGGGAGAAAGCGCAATCCTTGGAAACGATCTAAGAAAACAGATATAAGCAAAAGAATAGAATTTTTTATGTGGGAAGTTTTTTCTGAGTAACTTCTAATTAGAACCATTTATGAAACCCGTAAAAATTGAGTGTCAGGGGCGGGCAGGGTAATGGAAACAAAGCTTAAGCTATCAAGGGTAACAAAGGGTTTGATGGAAATTTTTTCGTCCCCTATTTCGGCAACCTTACCTACGGGAATGCCTGCGGGAAATAAACCTCCAATACCTGATGTTTCAACAAGATCTCCCGGTTTTATTTTTGTGTTTTTTGGATAATACCTTAGATAAGGAGGATTATCATTATCGCCCACAAGGATGGCATGTTCATCTGCAGATCTAATCAGTACAGGAATTTTTGAGTTAAAGTCTGTTAGCAACAAAATACGGGTTGAAAAATGCCCTACATCTAAGGTGCGTCCCACAAGGCCTCGCTCTGTGACGACAGGTTGTTGGGGGGTAATGCCATCCTTGGTGCCGCTGCTGACCAAAATACTTTTGGCAAAAGGCGCGCCGGGGTAAGTGATGACTCGGGCTGTTGTGAAGGATTTTGCTTGTCCATCTTTAACATTGAGTAATTTTCTCAGTTCATTGTTTTCGCGTTGAAGGGAATTTAATAGAGGTTTTAGGGACTTTAATTCTTGATTTTCTTTTTCCAGCACCCTTAAGCGACTGTATGTTAACCCCCAATCTCGCACATGATTTTTGAAGCTTTCAAAGGCATCAAAGGGAATTAAAATAACCTCCATAACCGGAGTTGTAGCATCAGCCGTCAAAGAGCGGACTTTCCTGGTAAAAGGTGTGTCTGTATAGGTTGTTAACAGTAAAATGATAGACAGTAGAAAGAAAAAACAAACGAAAATGAAATTGCGATAGGCGTGAAACGTAAAACTGATCTTTTTTATCAGCGTTTTTCTTACATGAAATTTTGACGTATGCTCTTCAGAAAACAACCGATTATCCCTATTGCGGTTAAGCTTGTGAAATTAAAACATTCTTTAGTGTGTCAATATGTTCCAAAGTATATCCTGTGCCCAAGGCTACGCATGATAAAGGATCTTCTGCAATAGATACGGGCAAATGAGTTGCTGCCCGTAATACTTGATCAAGATCCCTTAACAATGACCCGCCCCCTGTTAGGACGATGCCTCGGTCCACAATATCTGCTGACAATTCTGGCGGCGTATTTTCCAAAGCTAATTTAACGGCTTCGATAATAGCAGCTACAGGCTCAGCTAAACTTTCTGCAATGTTCTTAGATGTGAGTGTAATTTCCTTAGGAATACCATTCATAAGGTCGCGCCCCTTAATTTTCATGCTTTTTTCTAAAGAAGGCTTACTTGCAGCAGATCCAATTTCTTTTTTGATACGTTCTGCGCTGGCTTCCCCAATTAACAAATTATGGTTGCGGCGAATGTAAGAAATAATAGCTTCATCCATTTTGTCGCCCCCAACACGGACAGATCTTGCAAACACAATGCCGCCCAAGGCGATAATAGCAACTTCCGTGGTGCCACCCCCAATATCAACCACCATAGATCCGGTCGGTTCTGTAACGGGAAGGCCAGCCCCAATGGCAGCTGCCATGCCTTCTTCAATCAGATACACGGCCCGGGCGCCCGCACTTTCGGCAGATTCTTGAATGGCGCGGCGCTCAACAGCTGTGGAGCCGGAAGGCACACAGATAATCACCTGAGGGCGAGCTAAAGTCATGCGATTGTTAATTTTGCGAATGAAGTGTTTGATCATTTCTTCAGCCACATCAAAGTCAGCGATCACACCATCTTGCAAAGGCCGAATGGCTTGAATGTGGCCAGGGGTGCGTCCTACCATAAGTTTGGCTTCTTCTCCCACGGCTAAAACTTGCTTTCTGCCCCCAAAATTAGACACAGCAACGACAGAGGGTTCATTTAAGACAATTCCCTTGCCATGCACATAAACTAAGGTATTAGCCGTCCCCAAATCAATGGCAATGTCAGATGAAAAATACTTAAAAAATTTTGATAAAAAAGACATCGTTAGCCCTCGTGCTACTTTTAGTGTTCTTTATATTTATAACGAATGGGGGTAGTGCTGTCGAGGATTTTGTTATGTCTTTTTTAGAAATTAAAAGTGGGGTCTGATTTTATAAATCGGTTCTCTAAAATCCAAGAATCCAAAGCTTATTTCATCAAAGCAGCAACACCGGGAAGGGTTTTACCCTCCATCCATTCTAAAAAGGCGCCGCCGGCCATGGATACATAGGTGAATTTTTCAAGCAAATGAAGATGTTCCAGGATAGAAGCCGTATCACCCCCGCCGCCCACACTCATTAGATGATGGGTTTCTGTGCGCTGAACAATATGTTGAGCCAGAGCTTTGGTGCCCCGGTCAAAAGGATGGATTTCTGCCAGACCAACGGGGCCGTTCCATACAAGGGTTTGGGCTGTGTCTATAGCATCATTTATAACCTGAATGGTCTTGGGGCCCAGATCCAAAATCATTTGATTTTCGGAGACATGACCCACGGAAACAGTCGTATGTTCTTTGCCGTCAGTTGCGGGGGCAATCACAACATCTGTGGGCAATATAAGGGTGCATCCCTTTTTGTGGGCTTTTTCCAAAATGCGCAAACACTCGGGCACCAGGGCTGGTTCCGCTAGGGACTTGCCAATAGGCTGTTTCTGGGCTAACAGGAAGGTATTCGCCATGCCGCCCCCCAAAGCAATCACATCCATTTTGTCTATTAAATTTTCGATCAGTTTTAGTTTTGTTGACACTTTTGCTCCCCCTAAAATAGCCATGACGGGGCGTTTGGGGTGAGTCAGTAAACTTTCCAGAACATGGACTTCTTTTTCAAATAGCCGCCCAGCACAATGGGGCAGCAGGCGGGGTAGGGCCTCAACCGACGCATGGGGCCGGTGGGAAACGGAAAAGGCATCGTTCACATAAATATCGCCTAACTGGGCCAGAGTCTTGGCAAATTTTGGGTCGTTGGATTCTTCCTCTGGATGAAAACGAATATTTTCTAGAAACAGAATTTCTTGGACCTTCAAGGTGTGGGACAATTTTTCAACCTGGGGTCCCACAGTTTCTGGGCAGAAATGTAGCGCAATTTTACCAGGAAGCAGCTTTTTAAATTCCTCAAAGACGGGACGCAAGGAAAGGGTTGGGTCTGGTTTTCCCTCGGGTCGTCCTAAGTGAGATAGAATAATAATCTTAGCGTGTTTCGCAAGCAGTTCTTGAATAGTCGGTAACACGGCCTTGATCCTGCTGTTATCAGCGACTGTATTATGGGGCCCCATGGGCACGTTGAAATCAACTCGTAATAGCACTGTTTTATCGGCAAAATCAAAAGAATCTAGGGTAGGGATTTTTTGTGTCATAGGTTGTTTGTCAAAAGTTTAATAATACTAAAAATAACAAGGGCAACCAATAAAAAGGGCAGTAGAGCTTTCCAACATAGGGACATCAGCTGATCATACCGCAAACGGGGAAGGGTAGCTCGAATCCAAATTGTTAAAAATAACAGGATAGACATTTTAAGGGCAAACCATACATACCCGGGCAGAATGATCATGTTCGCAAACACAGCATTCCAGCCCCCTAGAAATAACAAGGTGGTGAAAGCGCTTAGGAACAAAAGATGAAGGTATTCTCCCAAAAAGAAAAACCCAAACCCCATGGATGAATATTCCACGTGATAGCCCGCAACAAGCTCTGACTCAGCCTCGGGAAGATCAAAGGGCAGGCGGTTGGATTCTGCCAAGCCGGCAATCAAAAATACTACGAAAAAGGGGAACAGGGGCACAATGAACCACAGGTGTTCTTGCTCTTTCACGATGGCGGATAAGTTAAAGGTTCCTGACCACATGACGACAGTTAACAGCACAAAACCCAGGACAATTTCATAGGAAATAAATTGGGAAATAGCCCGAATGGTGCCTAAAAAGGCATATTTGGAACCGCTCGACCACCCAGCAATGAAAATGCCATAGACGGATAGGGCCATGACCACCATCAGGTAAAGGATGCCCATGTTTAGGTCAGCAAAGACTTTGCCTGAGTCGATCGGAATAACAGCCCAGACTGATAGGGAAAGGACCAGGGTGACGAAAGGGGCTGCCAAAAACAAAAATCTGTCAGCATTTTTGGGGGTAATATGTTCTTTTCGCAGAAGCTTGATGGCATCCGCAATGGGTTGTAATAGGCCGAAAAAACCCACCGTATTGGGGCCCTTACGCAACTGCATAGAAGCAATGATCTTGCGTTCAAAATACGTCAAATAAGCCACAGTTAAAAGTAGCCCGATGACGACACCCCCCATGCATACGAAGGTTTTAAATATGGAAAAAAGAACTGATACCATTGTGGTTAAAGTATTGCTGAGCTTTCAGGAATTGTAAACAATTTGGGATAAACTTTTTTTTAAACTTGTGAAAAGCACCAATCCCGTTTAAATTTTAGAAATGTCTTCTGCCACTGATAAAAAAACCTATACCATGAATTTTGGCCCGCAACATCCCGGCTCTCATGGAATATTGCGTTTAATTTTGGAACTGAATGGGGAAGTGATTGAGCGCACAGATCCTCACATTGGCCTATTGCATCGGGGCAAAGAAAAGCTGATTGAGCATAAAACCTATTTGCAGGCGCTGCCCTATTTTGATCGGTTGGATTATGTTTCCCCCATGTGTCAAGAACATGCTTTTGCTTTGGCGGTTGAGAAACTGTTGGGGATTGAGGCCCCTCTGCGCGCCCAATATATTCGGGTTATGTTTGCGGAACTGACCCGCATTGGAAATCACCTTTTGAATATTACAACTTTGGCCTTAGATCTGGGGGCTACTACGCCCATGCTCTGGGGGTTTGAGGAACGGGAAAAGATTATGGAGTTTTCTGAGAGGGTTTCTGGGGGGCGGCTCCATGCCTCTTATTTCAGGCCCGGTGGGGTTTCTAAAGATCTGCCTGAAGGGTTATTGAGGGATATCGAAAAATTCCTTCTTAAGCTTGGAAAAACCGTTAAGGATATTGAAAGACTTTTAACGGATAACGTGATTTTTCGTAAGCGCACCATGGGCGTGGGGGAAATTACGGCAGAAGAAGCCCAAGATTGGGGGCTTTCGGGGCCTTTGCTGCGGGCCGCAGGCGTTGTTTGGGACTTGCGCCGCCATCAACCCTATGATGTTTATGACCAGATGGAGTTTCAAATTCCCGTGGGTAAAACAGGAGATTCCTTTGACCGCTACTTGGTGCGGATTGAAGAGATTTACCAAAGTATTTCTATGGTCAGCCAATGTATTGAAAAAATGCCTCAGGGCAACATATCTGTGGATAATCACAAAATTACGCCCCCTAAGCGCTCAGACATGCATGAATCCATGGAATCTTTGATTCATCACTTTAAATTGTTTGCTGAGGGCTATAAGGTCCCAAAAGGGACAACTTATTGCGCGGTTGAGGCACCCAAAGGAGAGTTCGCCGTATACTTGGTGGCGGATGGCACTAGCCACCCTTATCGATGTAAAATTCGCAGTCCTGGGTTTGCAGCCTTGCAGGCTTTAGATTTTATCTCAAAGGGACATAGGCTTTCAGATATGAATGCGATTCTGGGCTCTTTGGATATTGTTATGGGAGAGGTTGATCGATGACAACTATTCCCGCAAAACGGTTTGTTTTTAGCAAAGAGGCAGCTGAAAAAGTTGCCCAAATTCAAAAGAAATATCCAATGGATCACAAGCAAGCAGCTTTGTTAGAGGTATTGATTCTGGCCCAAGAACAAAATCAGGGCTGGCTTTCTGTGCCCATTCTAGAGCATGTATCCCAAATTTTAGATGTTTCCTTTGTGAAAATATGGGAAGTGGTTACGTTTCATACGATGTTTCATACAAAACCTGTGGGCACTTTTTGCGTGCAAGTTTGTACCACAACGCCCTGTGGGTTAAGGGGTAGTTCCCAAGTCATGCGGGCCTGTCAACGATGGCTGGGCATAAAAGCGGATCAAACAACGGTGGATGGTATGTTTACGTTGAAAGAGGTAGACTGCTTGGGCGCTTGCGCGAATGCCCCCGTTATGAGGGTGAATGAAGATTACTATGAAGATTTGGATGAAGGCACAACGTTGGAAGTCTTAGAAGCTTTGGTTGATAAGAAAAAGAAGCTTGTGAAGGGATCTCAAAAAGGCCGCAAGTCATCGGAAGGTCAAGATGCTTAAAAAGAAAGATCGTATTTTCACGAATCTTCATGGGGCTGAGTCCTATAACTTGGCCGCAGCTTTGAAGCGGGGCGATTGGGATGATACCAAAAAATATATCCAAAAGGGCCATGATTGGCTGATTCAGGAAATCGAAAACTCAGGCTTGCGGGGGCGCGGTGGGGCTGGGTTTCCCACGGCTAAAAAATGGTCTTTCATTCATAAAGATTTGGGTAAGCCCATTTATTTGGTGGTGAATGCAGATGAAAGCGAACCAGGAACTTGCAAAGACAGGGAAATTCTGCGAAATGAACCCCATAAATTAATCGAAGGATCTTTAATCGCCGCGGCGGCTATTGGAGCCCGTACGGGATATATTTATGTGCGGGGGGAATATGGGGCTGAAGCCAAAATTTTGGAAGAAACTATTGCAGAGGCCTATGAGAAAAAGTTTTTAGGACAAGATAGTAAATTGGGTTGGGATTTTGATTTGCATGTGCACCGAGGAGCCGGGGCCTATATTTGTGGAGAAGAAACAGCTTTGTTGGAAAGTTTAGAAGGAAAACGAGGCATGCCCCGAGTGAAGCCCCCTTTTCCGGCCGTGAGTGGTTTATTCGGATGTCCTACCTTGATCAATAATGTGGAAACCCTAGCTATGGTGCCTACCATCCTGAGACGAGGGGCAGACTGGTTCGCGGGATTGGGTGTAGGCGACAGCAAAGGCACCAAGATTTTTTGTTTGTCAGGACACGTGAATAAGCCCTGTACAGTTGAAGAGGAACTGGGCATTCCCATGAAAGACCTGATCGAAAAGCATGGCGGTGGCGTTATTGGTGGTTGGGATAATCTGCAGGCAGTGATTCCTGGGGGATCGTCTGTTTCTTTGTTGCCCAAGGATATTTGCGACACGGTTACGATGGATTTTGAGGCTTTATCAGCGGCGGGGTCTGGCCTTGGGACAGGCGGCGTGATTGTCATGGATCAATCAACTGATATTGTGAAAGCCATTACTAGGTTAGCCAAGTTTTATAAGGAAGAAAGTTGTGGTCAGTGTACGCCTTGTCGGGAGGGAACGGGCTGGGTGTGGCGCCTGCTAGAGCGCATGTGTTCGGGTAATGCTACCGTGCAAGAAATTGACCAATTAGAACAAATCACCCGCCATATGGAAGGCCACACGATTTGCGCCTTTGGAGAGGCAGCTGCCTGGCCGGTGCAAGGTTTGATCCGCCATTTCAGACCAGAAATAGAAAAACGGATTCAGATGTACCATGGGGTTGTGGGGAGCAAGAATGCTTAAAGATATAGAAAAAACCAAAAAAATATCTATAACCATTAATGGAAAAGTCGTTAAGTGTGACAAAGGGGCATCAATCCTTCAGGCCTGTCAACAAGAAGAAATTCCGATTCCTGTTTTGTGTTATCACGAAAAGCTAAAGGTAGCTGGTAATTGCCGTATGTGCTTGGTTGAGGTTGCAGGGTGCCATAAGCTGGTGGCTTCTTGCGCAACCCCTGCTACAGACAAAATGGAAATTTTCACAGAAAGTCCCGTTGTTAAAGATTCCCAAAAGGGGAATTTGGAATTTCTGCTGATCAATCACCCCTTGGATTGTCCCGTTTGTGACCGAGGAGGCGATTGTGATTTGCAAGATGCTAGCATGGATTTCGGTCTGGATCGAGGGAGTTTTTGGGAACCCAAACATGCGGTTCTTCATAAGGATTTTGGCCCCCTGATTGGAACAGCTATGGAAAGATGCATCCACTGTAATCGCTGTGTGCGCTTTGCTCAAGACATTGCGGGGGTGTCAGAAATCGGGGTTTTTGGCCGGGGGGAAACTTTAGAAATCAATACGGTTTTGGGACAAGTGGTGACCTCAGAACTTTCAGGCAACATGATTGACCTGTGTCCCGTGGGGGCCTTGAATTCAAAGCCTTATGGCAGCAGAGCCCGCCCGTGGGAATTGACACACTATCCATCTATTGATGTGACGGACGCTGTGGGGTCTCATGTTAATCTGCATGTTAAAAATGACGAGGTTATGCGTGTGGTTCCCCGCCTTAAAGAAGAAATCAACGAAGAGTGGATCTCAGATAAAGCCCGATTTTCCTATGATGGATTTAATATTCAGCGGTTAGATACTCCCTATATTCGAAAGGAGGGGGTTTTATACCCTGTCAGTTGGATTGATGCCCTAAAAACGGTGGTGAAGAAGTTAACTTCTATTGCCCCCCATGAAATTGGCGTGATTGCGGGGAATTTGATGGATGTGGAGACATTGTTTTTAATGAGGCAATTGCTTGACAGTATGGGGGTAATTCATCGGGACTGTCGCCAAGAAATGGGTTTTCTTCCGATGACCGAACGGGGGGATTACCTGTTCAATACTACCATTCAAGGCATTGAAGATTCGGATGCCTGTTTACTGGTGGGGACGAACCCAAGATTGGAAGCTAGCCTGATCAATGTGCGTTTGAAAAAGCGCTCTATGCAGGGGGATTTTTCTGTGGGATTAGTGGGCCCGCACGTTGATTTGACTTATGCCTATGAGCATCTATCGGACACAGCAGCGGTTTTAAATGATATTTTAGCCAATAAACATCCCTTCTCTAAGGTTTTGAAGAAGGCCAAACGACCTATGTTGATACTAGGGCAGGGGGCCTTAACCAGTTTAGAAGGGGAAGCCATTTACAAAACGTGCCGGGCCATTGCTCAAGAGTTTGGGTTGATTCAAGAAGATTGGAACGGATTTAACGTGCTGCATACGGCCGCGGGGAGAGTTGGAGGCCTGGAAGTAGGCTTTGTGCCCAAGGATGATGGATATGATGTGGCTAACATGTTAAAAGCAGCTCGGGCAGGGCGCTTACAGGTTATTTATTTGCTGGGGGCTGACGAAGTTCCTTTACAAACTTTGGGGGATGCTTTTGTTATTTATCAGGGGCATCATGGGGACGCGGGCGCCAACAGGGCGGACGTTATTTTTCCTGGGGCGGCCTCAATAGAAAAGGATGCTCTGTATGTGAATACGGAGGGGCGCGCTCAAGAGGCCTTGCGCGTCAGAGAACCCTTGGGAGAAGCCCGAGAGGACTGGAAAATTATTCGGGGATTATCGGAAGTTATTGGACGCAAATTGCCCTATAATACACGGGAAGAAATTTTGAAAGATCTTCAGAAAATGTACCCTGTTTTTTCCAAAATCGGTGACGTATTTCCTGGAGAATGCACGGCTATGCATGAGCCTAAGAAAATTAGTTCAGGGTTTTTGAAACCATTTATTACTAACTTTTACATGACAGATGTGATAGGGCGGTGTTCGCCCGTTATGGCGTCTTGTAAGCAGTGAGTGCTTCCGTTAAATAGTATTTGACAAAAATAAGCACTAGTTATACCAATCATAGTAAGCAGGAGGGGCCTGTAGTTCAGTTGGTTAGAACTCACCGCTCATAACGGTGCTGTCGCAGGTTCGAGTCCT
This sequence comes from Alphaproteobacteria bacterium, assembly GCA_037146715.1. Lineage (NCBI taxonomy): Bacteria > Pseudomonadati > Pseudomonadota > Alphaproteobacteria > Alphaproteobacteria bacterium. The sequence goes on along the minus strand of JBAWWO010000005.1, from coordinate 5,079 downwards.
GCCGGGCCCACCAGTTTCCCTTTAAATGCTCTTTATATTAGCTTCTAGCTGACCTTCTCTTGACATATGGGTGTTTATGGGTGTATTTTTGGGTGTGGGGAAATAAAATGCTCAAAACTGAATCAATAATAATTACTCCAGAGATGCTATCTCTTATCTCTGAAATCGATGAATTTAAAGGCTCTTGGAAAGCTCTTGGAACTTTGGCTCCTGAACGATTAAATGCCTTAAGGAAGATTGCAACTATTGAAAGTGTTGGATCCTCGACTCGAATAGAGGGAAGCAGATTATCAGACAAAGAAGTTGAGCTTCTTCTTTCTAATTTAAAAATAAAGTCATTTGGAAGCAGAGATGAACAGGAAGTCGCCGGATATGCAGATATCATGGAAACTATATTTGAGTCCTGGAAAGAGATTCGGATAACTGAAAATTTTATCCGTCAGTTGCATCGAGACTTGCTTGCATATGGCGAGAAAGATGAATGGCATCGAGGCGCCTACAAGACTTCATCTAATCGAGTGGCTGCCTTTAATGAAAAGGGGGAAGAAGTTGGAACAATTTTTGAAACGGCCACTCCATTTGAGACTCCTCATCGGATGAATGAGCTTCTAACTTGGTATAGTCATGCGGAAAAAGAAAAGAAGCTTCACCCCTTATTGGTGACGGGTATTTTTATCGTTGTATTTCTAGAAATTCATCCCTTTCAAGATGGAAATGGCAGATTGAGCCGAATTCTTACAACCCTTCTTTTAATGCAACATGGGTATACCTATGTTCCTTACAGCTCTCTTGAAAGCATTATCGAACAAAGCAAAAAAGGCTATTATTTAGCTCTTCCGCAAACTCAGCAAACGATAAGGACAAAGGTTCCTAATTGGAATCCTTGGCTTCTTTTTTTGCTGAAAGCTCTACAACAACAAATGCGTCGATTGGCCCAAAAAATGGAAAAGGAAAAAATTATCCTTGTTTCTCTTTCCTCCTTGTCTATTACGATTTTAGATTATGCAAAACAACACGGACGACTGACGATGAAAGACATGATAAAAATAACGAATGCTAGCCGTAATACATTAAAAGATCATTTTAAACGGCTTGTGATTTCAAACTATCTGAAAAAACATGGGGAAGGGAAGGGGACCTGGTATAGTGTTCTATAAGCGTTCTGTTGGTTAAAGCTCGCCGCTCATAACGGTGCTGTCGCAGGTTCGAGTCCTGCCGGGCCCACCAGTTTCCTTTCAATTTCAACAAATTTTTTAAGTCAAGAAAAAATGATTTAATTTTTTTTAAAAAGTTTGTTGACACTGTGGATAAGTCCGTATAGTTTTTCCATTAGTTTTACAAAATAAGGTTTTAAAAATATGGCTAATCATCAATCTGCTAAAAAAAGAGCACTACAGACAGTAACATGCACAGCGCGTAATAAATCAACATTAAGTCGCATGCGTAACTTGGTGAAAAAAGTCGAAGAACAAATTAAAGCCAAGGACGCAACCAAGGCTACGGAGCTTTTTAACATGGCGCAGTCTGTCGTTATGAAGACAGCGCAAAAAGGTATTATTCATAAGAATAATGCTGGACGTAAGCTTTCACGGCTTGTGTCACGTATTAAGAAAATATAAGAAATCAAGCTTTTTCCGTCATCTAGACAGGGTAGATGGTGGTAAATTTAGGTAACAATAATCCTTTTTAGGGGTTCAATTGACAGATCAATACAAAGCATGGTCACATGTGCAGTCTGAATTTCCGGTGATTTTCGGGGAAACGGCCTGCAAAGGGTGGCTTAAATTTTTAAAGTTTGAAGAAGACGTAGGGGGAAAAGTTATTCTTTCCGTGCCTTCTCGCTTTATCAAGGATTGGATCAGTACCCGTTACCTTCCCAGAATTTTAGAGTTATGGCGTCAGCAGGCCCCCACTATTTATGGCATCGACATTGTGACTAACCTGCCCACAGAATCTGTGGCCGCAACGGTTATTGAAAACAGCTCAACCACTCGCTACACCATGGATAGCTTAACAGCGGGTTTGGATCCTCGATTTACATTTGATAATTTTATTGTGGGCAAGCCTAATGAACTGGCCTATGCAGCAGCCCGTCGTGTGGCTGAGGCAGACCAAGTTTATTTCAACCCTCTTTTTCTTTATGGGGGCGTGGGCTTAGGTAAAACCCACTTGATGCATGCGGTTGCTTGGCAATTGCACCAATCTCACCCGGAACGTAAAGTTATTTACATGTCGGCTGAAAAGTTCATGTATCAATTCATTCGGGCTTTGCGCCAAAAGGATATGATGAGCTTCCGTGATCAATTTCGATCTGTTGATGTGTTGATGATTGATGATGTTCAGTTTATCAGTGGAAAAGACTCAACCCAGGAAGAATTTTTCCATACGTTTAATGCGTTGATTGACCAAAAGCGTCAAATTATTCTGTCGGCGGATAAATCACCTGCAGAACTGCGCGGTATTGAAGAACGTATGCGGTCGCGGCTAGGCTGGGGGCTGGTGGCTGATATTCATCCCACAACCTATGAACTGCGGTTGGGCATTTTGCAGTCTAAGGCGGAAAGCCTGCCTTTTAAGATTCAGGACGAGGTTTTGGAATTTCTGGCCCATAAAATTACATCCAACATTCGCGAGCTTGAAGGCGCCTTGAATCGCATTGTGGCCCATGCCACTCTGGTGGGGGGCGATATCAACTTAGAGACAACCCAAGAGGCCCTGCGAGATCTTTTAAGAGCAAACGAAAAACATATTACGGTTGAAGAGATTCAACGCATTGTGTCCCAGCATTTTAATCTGAAAATTGCTGACATGCATTCAAACAAGCGCTTGCGAACCATGGCACGCCCAAGGCAAATTGCCATGTACCTGTCAAAAGACCTAACATCTAAATCCTTGCCAGAAATTGGTCGTAAATTTGGGGGCAGGGACCACACAACGGTTATTCATGCGGTCAAGACAGTGCAGGCTTTGATGAAGGATGATCCCAGTTTCCGCGACGATGTGCAACATCTTCACAGAATGTTGGGGCGCTCTTCTTAGATGAATCTATTGCTTTAAAGCATATTTTTCATTATAAAAAGGAACGATTTTTTATTTAAGAAAGGTTAGTTATGACAGAAAAAACCAACAAAGGGGCATCGAGTCAAAAAGTTGCCATTGATACCGGGGCAATTACGACTCTGGCCGAGCTTCTTAAAAAAACGGATTTAACGGATATAGAGTATGAGTCTCATGGCTGCCGTATTCGAGTATCTCGCCATATTTCTGTTGTGTCTCATGCAGCGCCTGTTCATGCAGCGCCTGTTCATGCAACGCCTGTGGTTCACGCCGCTTCTGGGGCAGCGCCTGAACGTAAAGACCATATGGATATAGACAACCATCCCGGCCTTGTCAAATCATTGATGGTGGGGACTTTTTATCTTTCCCCTAAACCAGGCTCCCCTGCATTTGTCGAGGTGGGAACCGTTGTGAAAGAAGGGCAAACTTTGGGCATTATTGAGGCCATGAAAGTGATGAACCCTTTGAAATCACCTCGTTCTGGAAAGGTCACAACTATTCTGGTGGAAGATGCTCACCCCGTTGAGTACGATCAACCTCTCTTTATCATTGAGTAATTCGGAATGAAAATCAAAAAAGTATTGATAGCCAACCGCGGAGAAATTGCTTTACGCATTCTGCGGGCCTGTCGAGAAATGGGAATTTTAACGGTTGCAGTTCATTCTAAGGCCGATGGAGATGCCATGCATGTGCGTCTAGCGGATGAACGAGTTTGCATAGGGCCTGCCTCTGCCAAGGAAAGCTATTTGAATATTCCAGCCATACTGGCTGCTGCTGAAGTGACAGGGGCTGACGCCATCCATCCTGGGTATGGATTTCTGGCAGAAAATGCGGTCTTTGCCCGTATGGTTGAAGAACACGGTATGATTTTTATTGGGCCCACGCCCGAACATATTGCCTTGATGGGTGATAAAATTACGGGCAAAACCATGGTTAAAGAGTTGGGTCTTCCCGTGGTTCCTGGTTCTGACGGAGCTGTGACTTCGGGTGAAAAGGCCTTAAAAACAGCCCAGGCTATGGGATATCCTATTCTTATAAAAGCTACAGCTGGTGGTGGTGGTAAGGGTATGAAAGTGGCACACTCGGACGATGAGTTGCTGGAAGCTATTGATGTAGCCCGTATGGAAGCTAAATCAAACTTTGGAAATGAAGATGTATTTATGGAAAAATACCTTCAAAAACCCCGCCACATTGAAGTTCAGATTTTAGCGGATCAGCATGGAAATGTCGTTCACTTGGGTGAACGGGATTGCTCAATTCAAAGACGCCATCAAAAAGTATGGGAAGAAGCTTTATCCCCTGCGCTAACCGAAGCTGAACGCAATGATATTGGCATGAAAGCGGCCAATGCTATGAAAAAGTTGGGATACCGGGGGCTGGGAACCATTGAATTTTTGTATGAAGATGGGAACTTCTACTTCATTGAAATGAATACGCGTGTTCAGGTAGAACACCCTGTGACTGAGTTAGTTACAGGCATTGACTTGGTGCAACAGCAGATTCGTGTGGCGGGGGGCGAAAAACTACCTTTCACCCAGAAAGACATTAAGTTTACGGGGCACGCCATTGAATGCCGCATTAATGCCGAGCATCCAGAAACCTTTATGCCGTCTCCTGGAAAAATAGATTATTACCATGCTCCTGGAGGGTTTGGGGTGCGGGTTGATAGCGCTGTTTATGCGGGGTATAAAATCCCTCCTTATTATGATAGTTTGATCTCCAAGTTGATTGTCCACGGGAAAGACCGCCAAGACTGTCTGGATCGCCTAAAACGGGCTCTAGACGAATATGTGATTTCAGGAATTCAAACAAATCTGCCTCTCCATCGCAAGTTAGTGGTGCACCCAGATATGCGGCGTGGGGATTATAACATCCATTGGTTGGAACGGGTTTTCCTAAAAAATTAGTCCCCTTTCTTTTAGTCTATCTTCCATAATGTGTAAAAATGGAGAAGGTGGAGATTTAAATTTGGGGCTGAAGTAGCTAAGACCTAAAAGAGGGTCTATAATAGCTAGAATGTAT